>DASUOY010000561.1:0-13171 GCA_036276395.1 Pseudomonas sp. | reverse complement strand
TCGGTGGCCTGGTCGACACTCTGCTGCAATTCGTCCTGGGCGTTCTGCAGGGACTCGGCCATGCGGTTGATGCCCGAGGCCAGTTCGTCCAGCTCGTGGCTGCCCAGCGGCGGCAGGCGGGTTTCCAGGTGGCCATCCTTGAGCTGGGCTACCCCCAGTTTGATCTGCCGCAGGGGCTCGTTGATGCTGTGGCTCATGCGCACCGCGAGCAGGGCCGTGACCACCAGGCCGGTGGCGATCAGCAGCAGGCTGGCCAGCAGGCTGCGGTAGCCGCTGAGCAAGGTGCTGTGGTGCGACAGCTCCAGTTCGACCCAGCCCAGCAGGTTGCTGCTGGCGGTCTCTGCCACGGCGGCGCCGGTCAGGCTCAGGTGCTGCTCGAAGACCGGCAGCAGAAAACGCGTGGCGTCCTGGTTGCTCAGGCGCGCGGCTTGCACCTGGCTGCTATCGGGGGCGCCGTTGAGCATACGCGGCCCGGCATGGGCCAGGGCCTGGCGTTCGCCGGCGAGAAAACTCACGGCGCGCACATCGGGCTGCTCCAGGGCCTGGGTGGCGATACGCTGCAGCAATTGCTTATCGCCACGCTGCAAGGCAGGGGCGGCCAGGGGCGCGAGTTGCTCGGTGATCATCTGCCCACGTTGCAGCAGTTGCGCCTGCAGGTCGGAGAGCTGCACCCAGGTGAAGTAGCCGCCCAGCACCAGCGCCAACAGGCTGGTGGGTAGCAGGGTGAGCATGAGCACGCGGCCTTTGATGCCTAAATCCTTTAACACGCTGTTTCTCCCGCTGGCCTATTGCATAAATCCCAGTCGGCAGTTTAGCGGTTGCGCTCGCTTGCAGGGCAAGTGCCGTGGTTTTGTCCTGCGGCAGAGGCAGCAGGCGGTTATGGCCGAAGCGGGTTTGCCGTTATCATGGCTACCTTACTTCGCGTCTGGATCGTCACGTTCGCCATGAGCCCGCATTACCCAACCATCGCCGATTGCGTCGGCAACACTCCGCTGGTGCGCTTGCAGCGCCTGCCGGGCGCCACCAGCAATACCCTGTTGCTCAAGCTGGAGGGCAATAACCCGGCGGGCTCGGTAAAAGATCGCCCGGCCCTGTCGATGATCAGCCGCGCCGAGGCGCGTGGTGATATCCAGCCCGGCGACGTGCTGATCGAGGCCACCAGTGGCAACACCGGCATCGCCCTGGCCATGGCGGCGGCGATCAAGGGTTACCAGATGGTGCTGATCATGCCGGACAACTCCACCGCCGAGCGCAAGGCGGCGATGACGGCCTATGGCGCCGAGCTGATTCTGGTCGGCGGCATGGAAGAGGCCCGCGACCTGGCGTTGCAGATGCAGGCCGAGGGCCGCGGCAAGGTGCTCGACCAGTTCGCCAATGGCGACAACCCAATCGCTCACTACAGCAGCACCGGCCCGGAAATCTGGCAACAGACCGGCGGGCAGATCACCCATTTCATCAGCTCCATGGGTACCACCGGCACCATCATGGGCGTGTCGCGTTATCTCAAGGAGCAGAACCCCGAGGTGCAGATCATCGGCCTGCAACCCATGGAAGGCTCGGCGATTCCCGGTATCCGTCGCTGGCCCGAGGAATACCTGCCGAAGATCTATCAGGCCGAGCGGGTCGATCGCATCATCGATATGAGCCAGCAGGAGGCCGAAGAGGTGATGCGCCGCCTGGCGCGCGAGGAAGGCATCTTCTGCGGCGTGTCTTCCGGCGGCGCGGTGGCGGCCATGCTGCGCCTGTCGCAACAGGTGGAGAACGCGGTGATGGTGGCGATCATCTGCGACCGTGGCGACCGTTACCTGTCCAGTGGCGTTTACGACGCCCCCAACACTGATGGCCAGAACAGCTGATGGCCAAGAAAGACGGCGGTCTGCGCTTTCAACCCAGCGGCGGTTCCCGTGCACCGCAGGTGCCGGTGGGCAAGAAGCACAAGCTCAGCATCGAGCGCCTGGCCAACGATGGCCGTGGTATCGCCGTCAGCGAGGGGCGCACCTGGTTTGTCAGTGGCGCGCTGGCCGGCGAGCAGATCGAGGCGCGGGTGCTGGGTGCTCATGGCAAGGTGGTGGAGGCGCGGGTCGAGCGGATTTTCACCGCCAGTGCCGAACGCCGTGTCGAGCCCTGTGCCCATGCCAAGGTCTGTGGCGGCTGCAGCCTGCAGCATATGCCCCAGGCCGAGCAGCTTGCCCTGAAACAGCGCATGCTCGCCGAGCAGTTGAGCCGCCTGGCGGGCCTTGAACCGCAAGAGTGGGCGGCGCCGCTGGTCGGGCCTGAACTGGGCTACCGTCGCCGCGCGCGCATCGCTGTGCGTTGGGACAACAAGGCCAAGCGCCTGGACGTGGGGTTTCGTGCCGCCGCCAGCCAGGACATTATCGCCATCACGGATTGCTCGGTGCTGGTACAGCCCTTGCAACCGATTTTGCGCGCCTTGCCCCAGGCCTTGCGTGAGCTGGATAAACCCCAGGCCATTGGTCATGTCGAGTTGTTCAGCGGCAGCGCCAGTGCTGTGCTAATGCGTCATACCGCTGCATTGAGTGAGGCGGACCTGGCGCGTTTGCAGGCGTTCTGCGTGGCCCATAAGGCGCAGCTGTGGTTGCAGGGCAGTGCTGCACCGCAACCGTTCGAGGCAGCGCAGCAGCTGGGTTATCGCCTGGAAAGCTGGGATCTCAGCCTGGCCTATCGCCCGGGCGACTTTGTCCAGGTCAACCCGCCGGTCAACGAGGCGATGGTGGCTCAGGCCCTGGACTGGCTGGCGCCCCAGGCCGATGAACGGGTGCTGGATCTGTTCTGCGGCCTGGGTAATTTCGCCTTGCCGCTGGCTCAGCGGGTACGCGAATTGGTAGCGGTGGAAGGCGTGGCGAGCATGGTCGAGCGCGCGGCTGAGAATGCGGCGAGCAATGGCCTGACTAACGCGCACTTTTTCCAGGCCGACCTGTCCAACCCGCTGGCCGAGGCCGAGTGGGCGCAGGGCGGTTTCGCCGCCGTGCTGCTCGACCCGCCGCGCGATGGTGCGCTGCAGGTGGTCAAGCAAGTGGCCGCCTTGGGCGCCCAACGCGTGCTGTATGTGTCCTGCAACCCGGCGACTCTGGCCCGCGACAGCGCCGAGTTGCAGGCGTTGGGGTATCGGCTCACGCGCGCTGGTATCCTCGATATGTTTCCGCAAACCGCCCACGTCGAAGCGATGGCGCTGTTTGTTCGGCAGTAGAGTGAAAGTGCCTGGAGGGACTCGCTTGGTTTTTCCCAGCCTGCCCTTATCTAGGTGCTGCAGGGGCGCACAGGAATTGCGTCTTAAGTGGTTAAACCGACCGGTTCGCAGAAGGCCGGCGACTGTTCGGTGTGCTTGGCGCACACCGTAGGGAAGGTAAGCAAGATGGTTCAGGTCAGAGCGCATCAGCCGATCAACGATGACGGCAGCATCAACCTAGAAGCCTGGCTCGGGCATGTGGTCAAGGTCGACCCGGCGCTGGACGCCGCGGCCCTGAAGGAGGCCTGCGAGTTCGCCCGCGAGGCCGAACAGCAAGCCAATGCCGCGCAGAATCTGTGGAGCGAGGGTGCCTCCAGTTTCCGCTCGGGGCTGGAAATCGCCGAGATTCTCGCCGACCTCAAGCTCGATCAGGATTCCCTGGTCGCAGCCGTGATCTACCGCTGCGTGCGCGAAGGCAAGGTGCCGCTGGCATTGGTGCACCAACGCTTCGGTCCGGTGGTGGCCAAGCTGGTGGAAGGTGTGCTGCGCATGGCGGCGATCAGCGCCAGCCTCAACCCGCGCGACTCCTTGGTGCTGGGTTCCCAGGCCCAGGTGGAGAACCTGCGCAAGATGCTGATCGCCATGGTCGACGATGTGCGCGTGGCCCTGATCAAGCTGGCCGAGCGCACCTGCGCGATCCGCGCGGTCAAACATGCCGACGACGAGAAGCGTCAGCGCGTGGCCCGCGAAGTGTTCGATATCTATGCGCCCCTGGCCCACCGCCTCGGTATCGGCCATATCAAGTGGGAGCTGGAGGATCTGTCCTTCCGCTACCTGGAGCCCGAGCAATACAAGCAGATCGCCAAACTGCTGCACGAGCGCCGCCTGGACCGCGAGCAGTACATCAACGAGGTGATGAGCCATCTGCGCACCGAGCTCGAGGCCACTGGGGTCAAGGCCGACATCAGCGGGCGGGCCAAACATATCTATTCGATCTGGCGCAAGATGCAGCGCAAGGGTCTGCAATTCAGCCAGATCTACGACGTGCGCGCGGTGCGCGTGCTGGTGCCGCAGGTGCGCGACTGCTACACCGCCCTCGGCATAGTGCACACCCTGTGGCGGCACATTCCCAAGGAGTTCGACGACTACATCGCCAACCCCAAGGAGAACGGCTACCGCTCCCTGCACACCGCCGTGCTGGGTCCGGAGGGCAAGGTGCTGGAGGTGCAGATCCGCACCCAGGCCATGCACGAGGAAGCCGAGCTGGGCGTGTGCGCGCACTGGCGCTACAAGGGCACCGACGTCAAATCCGGCTCCAACCACTACGAAGAGAAGATCTCCTGGCTGCGCCAGGTGCTCGAATGGCACGAGGAGCTGGGCGATATCGGCGGTCTGGCCGAGCAGCTGCGCGTGGATATCGAGCCGGACCGGGTCTATGTCTTTACCCCGGACGGCCACGCCATCGACCTGCCCAAGGGCGCCACGCCGCTGGACTTTGCCTACCGCGTGCACACCGAGATCGGCCACAACTGCCGCGGCGCCAAGATCAACGGGCGCATCGTGCCGCTCAACTACAGCCTGCAGACCGGCGAGCAGGTGGAGATCATCACCAGCAAGCACGGCACGCCGAGCCGCGACTGGCTGAACTCCAACCTGGGTTACGTCACCACCTCGCGGGCGCGGGCGAAGATCGTCCACTGGTTCAAGCTGCAGGACCGCGACCAGAACGTCGCGGCCGGCAAGGTCCAGCTGGAGCGCGAGCTGCAGCGCCTGGCACTGCCCCATGTGGACTTCGACAAGCTGGCCGAGAAGGCCAATATGAAGACCAGCGAGGACCTGTTCGCCTCCCTCGGCGCCGGCGACCTGCGCCTGGCGCAACTGGTCAACCTGGCCCAGCAACTGGTCGAGCCGGACCGGGTCAACGAGCAGCTCGAGCTGATTCCACGCAAGGCCCAGGGCTTCAGGCCGGGCAAGCGCGGCGATATCCAGATACAGGGTGTGGGCAACCTGCTGACGCAGATGGCCGGCTGCTGCCAGCCTCTGCCGGGGGATCCGATCGTCGGCTATATCACCCAGGGCCGTGGCGTCAGCATCCATCGCCAGGACTGCGCCTCGGTGCTGCAACTGGCTGGTCGTGAGCCGGAGCGGATCATCCAGGTCAGCTGGGGGCCGGTGCCGGTGCAGACCTACCCGGTGGAAATCATCATCAAGGCCTACGACCGTTCCGGCCTGCTGCGTGACGTGACCCAGGTGCTGCTCAACGAGAAGCTCAACGTGCTGGCGGTGAATACCCGCTCGAACAAGGACGACAACACCGCGTCCATGTCGATCACCGTAGAGATTCCCGGGCTGGATGCGCTGGGCCGGCTGCTGGGGCGGATTTCCCAGCTGCCCAACATTATTGAAGCGCGCCGCCATCGGGTTTCCTGAGGCGGTTACGACTTAACTGGATTTGCCATGTACCAACTCGACGACCTGCTGCACCTGATGGCCCGGCTGCGTGACCCGCAGCACGGCTGCCCCTGGGACCTCAAGCAGAGTTACGCGACTATCGTGCCGCACACCATCGAAGAGGCGTACGAGGTGGCCGATGCCATCGAGCGCGGCGACTTCGATCATCTGCCTGGTGAGCTGGGCGATCTGCTGTTTCAGGTGGTGTATTACAGCCAGCTGGCGCGCGAGGAGGGGCGCTTCGAGTTTGCCCAGGTGGTCGATGGCATCACCACCAAGCTGATTCGCCGCCATCCCCACGTGTTCCCCGATGGCGATCTGTATGGCGCAGTGGACGTGGCCAAGCTGGAAGAGGCCGCGGTCAAACAGCGTTGGGAAGAGATCAAGGCCGAGGAGCGCGCCGAGAAGGCTGCCGCTCCTGAGCAACTTTCATTGCTCGACGATGTGCCCACAGCGTTGCCGTCGCTAAGCCGGGCAATCAAGCTGCAGAAGCGCGCTGCCCAGGTTGGTTTCGACTGGCCGGAAGCCTTGCCGGTGGTCGACAAAGTGCGCGAAGAGCTGGATGAAGTGCTCGAAGCCATGAGCGAAAACGACCCCGAGGCGATTAGCGAAGAGATCGGCGATCTGCTGTTCGTGGTCAGCAACCTGGCGCGGCATCTGAAGGTCGATCCCGAAACCGCCCTGCGCTCTGCCAATGGCAAGTTCGAGCGGCGCTTTCGTTTTATCGAGCAGGCATTGCGCGAGGCGGGGCGCAACATGGAAGATTGCGCCCTGGATGAATTGGACGCGCTCTGGGGCGAAGCCAAGAAGCTGGAAAAGCTGACCCCGAGCTGTTGAGTTTTGCGAGTGTGGTGTGCCCGCTGATGGTGGGTGCGCCCGCTTTAAATTGATGGTTGGAAAGGTAGGTTATGGCTCTCTCACTACGCGATCAGTTGCTTAAAGCCGGGCTGGTCAACGAAAAGCAGGCCAAGCAGGCCGGCAAACAGCAGCAGAAACAGCAGCGCCTGGTGCATAAAGGTCAGGCCGAGAAGGACGAATCGCAAAAGCTCGCCGCTCAGCAGGCCATGGCCGAGAAGGCCGCCCGGGACCAGGAGCTGAACCGCCAGCAGCAGGAAAAGATCGAGCAGAAGGCTCGTGCCGCGCAGATCAAGCAGTTGATCGAGGTGTCGCGTCTGCCCAAGCTGACCACCGAGGATTACTACAATTTCGTCGACGACAAGAAGGTCAAGCGCCTGTCGGTGAACACCCTGATGCGCAACAAACTCAGCAGCGGCTCGCTGGCCATCGTGCGCCACGGCGGCGGCTACGAAGTGATCCCGCGCGAAGCCGCGCTGAAGATTCAGGAGCGTGACGCCCAGCACGTGGTGCTGCTCAACACCCCGACCGAAGCGCCGGATGCCGATGATCCGTACGCGGCCTATCAGGTGCCGGATGATCTGATGTGGTGATGGCCTGATAAAAGAGCACTAAAAAGCCGAGCTATTAGCTCGGCTTTTTAGTGGTGCAGTATTTCAGTTCTGCCGGCCTTCGATCGTCTTACCGTCGACCGTGCCCTCTTTGAGCATGATCTGGTATTCCTTGCCGTCTTTCTCCACCTGATGCAGGCGTACCAGCAGGTAGTTCCAGTCCTTGGCGAACCAGAGTACGGTCTTGCGACTGCTCTGGGTCGGGTCGCGCACGCGTTCGACCTTGATCGCGTCGACCGAGCCGGCCTCGGTGCTCACCACTTCCTCGCTCAGCACGCGGAAATCGTAGGTTTCGATCTCGTCGCCATCGACTACCTGATAGCTCATGCTTTTCTTGTTCAGGGCGACGTCGTATTGCAGGGCCAGTTGGTAGGTGGATTTGTCCAGCAGGCCGCGATTGAGTGGCAGGCGCACCGGGGTGCCGCGGTCGCTGCCGATTACCTGTTTGGCGTTCCAGTCGAAGTCGTGTTCGATTTTCTTGCTCTTGCCCAGGCCGCTGCGTTCATACAGGTAGCTTTGCGGCAGGAAGGTGGATTTTTCCAGGCGCAGGTTGCTCTGTTCGCTGAGGCTGGCCACTAGCATGGAGGCTTCGAAGCTGAGCTTCCACAGGCCGTTATCCAGGGGTTCCAGGCTGCGCGCGGCGGTGCCGCTGACCGGTACCTGCTTCCAGTCGGCGGTGTAGCTGGCGGAGAAGGGTTTCAGCTCGAAAGCCGCGGCGGGCAGGCTGAACAGGGCGAGGGCGAGCAGTAAGGCACGACGCATGGTGTCTCCTGGTTGCGAAGCTAGTTGCGAATAATCTGACCGCTATCTGGCAAGGCTTGTCCGTCCAGCATTGCCCCCTGCGCGCCAAGGCGCAAACGGCCCTCGGCGAACCAGCGTACCGCCAGCGGATAGATCCGGTGTTCCTGCTGGTGCACCCGCTGCGCCAGGCTGGTCGGCGAATCATCCGACTGTACCGATATGACAGCCTGTACGACCAGTGGGCCGCCATCGAGTTCCTCGGTGACGACGTGCACGCTGCAGCCATGTTCGCTGTCACCGGCCTCCAGCGCCCGCTGATGGGTGTGCAGACCCTTGTATTTGGGCAGCAGGGAGGGGTGGATATTCAGCAGACGGCCGGCGTAATGACGGACGAAACCGGGGGTGAGGATGCGCATAAAGCCGGCCAGCACCACCAACTGCGGATTGAACGCATCGATGGCCTCGACCAGCGCCGCGTCGAAGGCATCGCGGCCGTCGAACTGCTTGTGGTCCAGTACCTGGGTGGCGATGCCGGCATCTTGCGCGCGCTGCAGGCCATAGGCATCGGCGCGGTTGGAAATCACCGCGCTGATACGTGCCGGATTGCCGTCATGGGCGATGCTGTCGATCAGCGCCTGCAGGTTGCTGCCGGAGCCGGAGATCAGCACCACCACATTGCACTGTGCCGCCATCAGTGCTGTTTCAGGTTGTTCAGCACGACTTGAGCGGCACCTTCGGCGGCTTCACCGATCTGGCCGATTACCCAGGGCTGCTCGCCGGCTGCACTCAAGGTTTGCAGGGCGACTTCGACCTGATCCTGGGCCACGCAGATAACCATGCCGACGCCGCAGTTGAGTACGCGGTGCATCTCGTGCTCGTCGACGTTGCCTTTTTCCTGCAGCCAGTCGAATACCGCTGGGCGAGTCCAGCTGGCCACGTCGACCACGGCTTGTGCGCCTTTTGGCAGCACGCGCGGGATGTTGTCGAGCAGGCCGCCACCGGTGATGTGGGCCATGGCTTTGACTGCGCCAGTGTCCTTGATCAGCTTGAGCAGTGGCTTGACGTAGATACGGGTCGGCGCCATCAGCAGGTCGGCCAGCGGTTTGCCGTCGACCTGGGTGGTTTCGATATCGACGCCTGCGACTTCGATGATCTTGCGGATCAGCGAGTAGCCATTGGAGTGCGGGCCGGAGGAGGGCAGGGCGATCAGCGCGTCACCGCTGGCGACTTTCGAGCCGTCGATGATTTCGGCTTTTTCCACCACGCCGACGCAGAAACCGGCCAGGTCGTAGTCTTCGCCTTCGTACATGCCCGGCATTTCTGCGGTTTCACCGCCGACCAGGGAGCAGCCCGCCAGTTCGCAACCGGCGCCGATGCCGGTGACCACGGTGGCGGCCACGTCGACGTTGAGCTTGCCGGTGGCGTAGTAGTCGAGGAAGAACAGCGGCTCGGCACCGCACACCACCAGGTCGTTGACGCACATGGCGACCAGGTCCTGGCCGATGCTGTCGTGCTTGTTCAGGTTCAGCGCCAGGCGCAGCTTGGTGCCCACGCCGTCAGTGCCGGAGACCAGCACCGGTTGCTTGTAACCGGCCGGGATCTCGCACAGCGCGCCGAAGCCGCCCAGCCCACCCATGACTTCCGGACGCGCGGTGCGCTTGGCCACGCCTTTGATGCGTTCGACCAGGGCTTCGCCCGCGTCGATATCTACACCTGCGTCCTTGTAGCTGATGGAGGGTTGCTTGCTCATAGATCCAGGCCTTTAGGGGGAAATTCGGATAGGCACCGGCGCTTGTGGCGGCCGGTCTGCGAAGGCGCGCGATTTTATCAGGCTTGCCGGGCAGCGGCCACCCGGGCGGTGGTGATGGTTGCGGGCAGGTGGGCGGCTGTTTAAGGTATGCCTCCTGTGCCATGGCCTGCGCGCCACTTTCCGTCTATCGAGAATTCTTCCATGCGTTTGACCGCTCGCCTGCTGCTTGCCTGTTTGCCGCTGTTTTGCCTGCCGAGTTGGGCGGCTCCGGTGGCCGATCTCTATCAGGTACGTGAAGCGGTAGCCACTCAGCAACCGGATGAGCGGGCTGCCGCGCTCGGTCGTGCCCTGGATATCCTGGTGTTGCGCTTGACTGGCGACGCCAAGGCCGCACAGAGCCCCGCGTTGGCGGCGCTGCGCAAGGACCCGCAGCAGATTGTCAGCCGCTATGGCTATGAAGGCGACAAGCTGCTGGTCGAATTCGACCCGCTCAGCACCGATCGCACCCTGCGCCAGGCCGGGTTGTCGTTGTGGGGTAACAATCGCCCGGCCATTCTGCTCTGGTGGCTGAACGATGCTACTGAGGGCGGCAGCCTGATTGGTGATGGCCAGGACGCTGCCCAGGTTGTCGGGCAGGCCGCTCAGCACCGCGGTTTGCCTGTGCGCCTGCCGCTTGCCGATCTCGCCGAACAGTTAGTGGCAACCCCGGAGAACCTGGCTGGCAGCGAACCCGCCGCCCTGCGCACGGCGTCCGAGCGCTATGCCGCCGATGCCTTGCTGGCGGTGCTGGCGCGTGAGGAAGGGGGGCAGTGGCAAGCCGAGTGGCGCCTCTGGCTCGGCGACGAGCGCGAGCAGGGCAAGGTCCAGGGCGCGGATCAAGCGGCCCTGGCCGACGCCATTCTGCTGGCCGTGAGCCAGCGCCTGGCGCCGCGCTTTGTCGTCGCCCCAGGGGTTTCCGGCAGCCTGACCATCGAGGTGCAGGGCGTCGACCTGGCGCGCTATGCCGAGTTGCAGCGCATTCTGGAGCCGTTCGCTGCGCGTTTGCGCAAGGTGCAAGGTGACACCCTGACCTTTGAGGTGGTGGCCAGCGCCGAACAATTGCGTGCCCAGTTGGCGTTGGCGCGCTTGCAGGAAGTGGCTGCACCAGCCCCGGCCGTCGATGCCAGCCAGGCGCCAGCCGGCCCTGCCACTGGCGCCGAGGCCGCGCCGCAGATTGTGCCGCGTGACGATGTGCTGAGGTTTCGCTGGTAGACTGCGCCTGCTGATGGCCTAGCCCTTCATCTATAAACCGCAGCCAGTGAGCTGCGGTTTTTCTATCTGGGATGGTTTGCGGGCTTGATTGGATGACGCCTGGATAAAAGGAGAGCAGGGCATGATCGATTCGTATCGCTGGCTATGGCTGGTCGGGGTGTTGCTGCTGGGTGGCTTGCTGTATCTGCTGCAACCGATTCTTTCGCCTTTTCTGGTGGGCATTCTGCTGGCGTATATGGGCGACCCGCTGGTGGATCGCCTGGAACGCTGGAGGTTTTCGCGCACCTGGGGCGTGGTGACGGTGTTTGCACTGATCAGTCTGGTGCTGGCCATTTTGCTGCTGGTGCTGGTGCCGATGCTGGGCAAGCAGTTGCTGCGCCTGTACGAACTGATCCCCGTCATGCTCGATTGGGTGCAGGATCGCGCGCTGCCCTGGGTGCAGTTGAAACTTGGCCTGGCCGAAGGTTTTTGGCGTTTCGATCAGCTCAAGGCGGCCCTGTCCGGGCAACTGGGCAAAACCACCGACATAGTCGGCATGCTGCTGTCCCAGGCCACCGCTTCCGGGTTGGCGTTGCTGGCCTGGCTGGCCAACCTGCTGCTGATCCCGGTGGTGAGCTTCTACCTGATGCGCGACTGGGATCTGCTGGTCGCCAAACTGCGTGGTTTGCTGCCGCGCGGTCGGGAAGGGCTGGTGGTGCGGCTGGCCGGCGAGTGCCATGAGGTGCTGGGCGCATTCCTGCGTGGCCAGTTGCTGGTGATGCTGGCGCTCGGTGTGCTGTATGCCAGCGGCCTGATGTTGATTGGCCTGGAGTTGGGCCTGTTGATCGGCGTGCTGGCTGGCCTGGCCAGCATAGTGCCCTACCTCGGCGTGGTGGTCGGCATAGGCGCGGCAATGACTGCCGGGCTGTTCCAGTTCGGCGTGGATTTCTATCCACTGCTGGGGATAGCCGCGGTGTTTATGGTCGGGCAACTGCTCGAAGGCATGCTGTTGACGCCACTGCTGGTGGGCGACCGTATCGGCCTGCATCCGGTGGCGGTGATCTTCGCGATCATGGCCGGCGGCCAGCTGTTTGGCTTTACCGGTATCCTGCTGGCCTTGCCGGTGGCTGCGGTGATCATGGTGTTAGTGCGTCATCTGCATGATTTCTATAAACTTTCCGACCTTTATGGTGAGCCGCCCAGCGACTCCGACGAGCCTCCAAGCCCTGCATGACACCCATTCAACTGCCCTTAGGTGTGCGTCTGCGTGATGACGCCACCTTCGCCAACTATTACCCCGGAGCCAATGCTGCGGCGCTGGGGTATGTCGAGCGTCTGTGCGAGGCCGAGGCCGGCTGGACGGAAAGTCTGATCTATCTCTGGGGTGGTGAGGGCGTGGGGCGTAGCCATCTGCTGCAGGCGGCCTGCCTGCGTTTCGAGCAGCGCGGCGAGCCGGCGGTCTATCTGCCCTTGGCCGAGGTGGTCGATTACGGCCCCGAATTGTTGGATAACCTGGAGCAATGCGAGCTGGTTTGCCTGGATGACCTGGATGCGGTGGCCGGGCGCGACGACTGGGAAGAGGCGCTGTTCCACCTGTTTAACCGTTTGCGCGATTCCGGGCGGCGCCTGCTGCTGGCGGCCGGTACCTCGCCGCGCGAGCTGCCCATCAAGCTGGCGGATCTGCACTCGCGCCTGACCCTGGCGCTGGTGTTCCAGTTGCAGTCGCTGTCCGATGAGGACAAGTTGCGCGCCCTGCAACTACGGGCCTCGCGGCGTGGCCTGCACCTGAGCGACGAGGTCGGGCGCTTTATCCTTACTCGCGGCGAGCGCAGCATGAGCGCGTTGTTCGAGTTGCTCGAACGGCTGGATCAGGCCTCCCTGCAGGCGCAGCGCAAGCTGACCATTCCCTTTCTAAAAGCCACCCTCGGCTGGTAAAAACTGCTTTTAACCCGTACTTCGCCATGCCTGCTCTTCGCTCGCGACGCTTCAAATCCGCCTTTAAACCACCCAGAGCAATTGCTGAACCTTGCGGGGCATAGTCAGAACATTGGCCGCCTGGAAGGGCTGTATTCGCGGTTATTCCCCGGCCAGCTTGCGGTCGTACTGAAAGCGCCAGCGGGTAAACATCAGGGCGGCGCAGAACAGGCTAAGGCTAAGCAGTGTCAGCAGCCAGCCGTACAGGGCTTTGGACGGATCGAAGGCCGCCAGCACGCCCTGGATAAAGTACAGGTTGACCACAAAGCAGGCCCAGGCATGGGCGCGGGCGTTACCCAGCAGCATGCCGGGTGCCAGCAGCAGCAGGGGCGCGAGTTGCATGGCGAGGATCACCCAGAGCAGCTGTTTGCC
>DASUOY010000560.1:0-2009 GCA_036276395.1 Pseudomonas sp. | reverse complement strand
AGGCGGGTGAGTTGGCCGATCTGGATGCGCGCCTGGACGCCGCCGCCGATGCCCTGGCCGCCAGCGCCGATACCAGTCTGCCGCCGCCGGTCAGCTTTGCCGCCCCCGAACAGGCCAGGCCCGCTCCGTTGCTTAAGGGTGTGCGGATCGGCGTGGCGCGCGACAGTGCCTTTGCTTTTCTCTACCAGGCCAATCTCGACCTGTTGCGTGAGCTGGGCGCCGAATTACAGTTCTTTTCCCCGCTCACCGATGAGCAACTGCCCGATATCGACAGCCTGTATCTGCCCGGCGGCTATCCTGAGTTGCACCTGGCGCGACTGGAAGCCAACCAGGCCATGGCGGCGGCGATCCGCGCTCACCATGCGGCCGGCAAGCCGATTCACGCCGAGTGCGGCGGCATGCTCTATCTGCTCGACAAACTGACCGACAAGCAGGGCGCCAGCGGGCAGATGCTTGGTTTGCTAAGCGGCGAGGCGACCCTGCAACCACGGATGACCGCCATGGCCCTGCAACAGGCTGAGCTGCCGGAAGGGCTGCTGCGCGGCCACAGTTTTCACTACTCGGCTTTGAGCAGCGAGCTACAGCCGCTGACCCGTGGCGAGTGCCCGAACTACAAGCGCACCAGTGAGGCGGTCTATCGCCAGGGGCGGATGACGGCCTCCTATATCCACTTCTATCTGCCATCCGATCCGGCTGCCGCCGCCGCGCTGTTTCTCCCCGGAGCGCCGGCATGAGTGAGCAGGCCTTCAGCCTCGAGGAGCGCGCGGCGGTGTACCGCGCCATCGCCGAGCGCCGCGATATGCGCCATTTCAGCGGTGGTGAGGTGGCTCCCGAGCTGCTTGGGCGCCTGCTCGAAGCCGCCCATCAGGCCCCCAGCGTTGGCCTGATGCAGCCGTGGCGGTTTATCCGGATCACCCGCCCGGCCTTGCGCGAGGCGATTCACGCTCTGGTGGAGGAGGAGCGCGCACGCACCGCCGAGGCTCTGGGTGAGCGCAGCGATGAATTTATGCGGCTGAAAGTCGAGGGTATTCGCGACTGCGCCGAGCTGCTGGTGGTGGCCCTGATGGACGGTCGCGAGGCCCATGTATTCGGCCGGCGCACCTTGCCGGAAATGGACCTGGCGTCCCTGGCCTGCGCCATTCAGAACCTATGGCTGGCCGCCCGCGCCGAAGGACTGGGCATGGGCTGGGTGTCGCTGTTCGAGCCGCAGGCCCTGGCGGAGTTGCTCGGCATGCCGGCCGGCAGCAAACCGCTGGCGGTGCTGTGTCTGGGGCCGGTGACGGCGTTCTATGACGCGCCGATGCTGGTGCAGCAAGGCTGGGCCGAGCCTCGGCCGCTCAGCGAGTTGCTGTTCGAGAACCAATGGGGCACGCCATGAGCCTGGTTCTCAGCACCTGCGCCGGAGTTGCCCTGGATGCCGTGTTTGGCGAGTCCAAGGGCTGGCATCCGCTGGTGGCGTTCGGGCAATTGGCCGAGCGTATCGAGCAGCGCTTTAACCCGGCCGGGCGCGGTTGGCGCAGCCATGGCGTCAGCGCCTGGTGCCTGGCGGTGTTGCCGCTGACTCTGCTGGCCTGGTTGCTAAGCCAGATCATCGGGCTGGGCTGGGCGGTGGAGATTATCGCGCTGTACGCCGCTCTGGGCCTGAAAAGCCTGGGCGAGCATGCCATGCCGGTGGCCCAGGCGCTGCGCCTGGGCGATCTGCGCCTGGCCCGCGAGCGGGTCGGCTATATGGTCAGCCGCAACACTGCGCAGCTGGATGCCACGGGCGTGGCCCGTGCCGGTAGCGAGTCGGTGCTGGAAAACGGTTCTGATGCTGTGTTCGCCGCGCTGTTCTGGTTTGTTATTGCCGGTGCGCCGGGGGTGGTGCTGTACCGCCTGAGTAATACCCTGGACGCCATGTGGGGCTATCGCAACGAGCGCTTCGAGCGCTTCGGCTGGGCTGCGGCGAAGATCGACGATGTGCTTAATTATCTGCCCGCGCGGTTGGTCGCCTTGACCTACGCGCTGCT
>DASUOY010000559.1:0-6697 GCA_036276395.1 Pseudomonas sp. | reverse complement strand
AGGTTTTGCCACTACGGGTTTGGCTGCGACCGCTTTTGCCGTTGCCGGTTTTTTCGCCGCGGGCTTGGCCACCGGTTTGCTCGCAGGCTTGGCGGCGGGCGCTTTAGCTGCCACAGCTTTGGCTGCTGGCTTAGCTGCCGGCTTGGCCGGAGCAGCTTTGCCGCTAGCCGGCGCGGCCGGTTTTTTTACCGCAGGTTTGGCCGCAGCAGCAGCTGGCTTGGCCGCAGCCGGTTTGCTCGCCGCCTTGACTGGCGTCTTGACCGGGGCTTTGGCGGCTGGCTTGGCGGCCGCCTTGCTGACAGTTTTACTGGCGGCCACTTTGGTCGGCGCAGCGGCAGGCTTGCTCGCAGGTTTAGCGGCGGCCTTGCTGGTCTTGGCTGGCGCGGCTTTGGCCACAGGCTTGGGCGCGGCAGCCTTGGCCGCACGGCTATCCAGGGCCTTGCTTACCGCCTCTTTGACCTTGCCTACACCCTGGGCCAGCTTCAAGCTTTCCTGGGCATCACGCTTGAGCCCGGCAATATAGCTGCGGGTTTCCGTTTGCCGATCCTTGAGGCTATCGAGCAGTTCCTCCAGTTCGGCCACCGCTTCCTTGGCCTTGGCCTGCGCCTTGGCTTTACCCGCTACCGCCGCATCCTGCAGTTTGCTGCGTGCGGCATGCAGTTTTTCCTGGGCCTTGCCACGCTGCTTCTCCAGCTTGGCGAGCAGTTTCTCGGCATCGACCAAGGCCCGGCTGCAGGCGTCCTCAAGGTGTTCGAGCAGGCTGCTGGAAAGTTGCTGCAACAGATGCAGCGGGGTACTGACCGACTTGTTCTTTTGATTTTTTGTAGCCGACATGACGCGCCTCCTGGCGGATGAAGATGCCCTTCATACTAGACCTCCTGGCTCCAACGTCGCTACCTCGTGCATTGAGCCCAAGGCCATGCCTGGCATAATCGACCCACCTCTGGCTGGAGAACACCTATGCCGCGCCTCTCGATTCTACTGTTGTGCCTACTCGCGCCGCTCGCCCAGGCCGAAGAGCATGCCCATGACCTGGCCTACAGCCTGGGCGTACGCCTGGGTGAGCGGCTGCGCGACGAAGTGCCGGACCTGCAGTTGCAGGCGCTGCTCGACGGCCTGCGCCAGGCCTATCGCAATGAGCCGCTGGCACTGGATAGCGAACGCATCGAAAGCCTACTGGAGGCCCACGAAGCGCAACTGGCCAGCGCACCGGAAAAGATCGAAAAGGCCATGGCGGCGGAGAAGCGCTTTCTGGCCAAGGAAAAGGCCAAAGCGGGGGTGCGCGAACTGAAGAACGGCGTGCTGATGCAGCAATTACGCGCCGGCAAGGGTCCCAAGCCAGGACCGAAAAGCCGTATTCAGGTGCGCTATATCGGGCAGCTGGCCGACGGCAGCCAGTTCGACGAGAGCCAAAGCCCGCAGTGGTTTCGTCTGGATAGCGTGATTGCCGGCTGGCGCAGCGCCCTGCTGGAGATGCCGGTGGGCGCGCAGTGGCGCCTGGTGATCCCGTCCGCCCAGGCCTATGGCGCAGAAGGTGCCGGCGACCTGATTCCGCCCTACTCACCCCTGGTGTTCGAGCTGGAGTTGCTCGACACCGAGGATTAGCAGCTTGGCGGCTGGCTCAGAGGGCCGGCGTGCCCTGCTCTTGGTGAGCGTTATGCAGCACTTCGATCAGGCAGTCTTCCAGCTCGAAGCGTTCGTGCAGCAACTGCCCGAGGCGCTTCAGTTCATCGTGCAGGGAAACCGAGTCGTGGCAGTCGCCGTTGTCGCAACGGTCATTGAAGGCTAGCGCGACCTCGGTGATCACCTCGATACGCGGGTAGATCTGCTTGGCCAGTTCGAGGCCGCGCTGATCGCCAAAAGCCTTGGCTTCACTGGTCAACTGTTCGTAGACCTCGAAGTGGCCGGCCGACACATAGTCGACCAGAATTTCGCAAAAGCTCTGCAGAGCCTTGGCATTGGCGCTCGGCGCTTGTGGCGATTGGTTGATGGCCGCATAGGCCTGCACCAATTCCTGGCGCTCTTGCAACCAGCGGTCGATCAGCAGGTGAACTCCACCCCAACGTTCCTGGGCGTTCTGACAACTCTCGAGCATGATGACCTCACTTCCCTATTGCTATTTGTATTCTTCGCCTGAGCGAGACATTTTTTTGTCAAACGCTGCAGGGGCGTGGGAAGAAAACCGTGAAACGGCAACTTTCCGGCGGGACCTGCGAGTCAGGTTATTCCCGCACGTCTAAGCCTTCAAGACGACCCCCGAGAAAATTTCATACAACCGTTTGACCGCCCCTTCAGCCTTATGCGCAACAACGCTCAAGACCGCCTGTCCTGGCCCAACCCCAGAGTGGCGAGTCCCCAGCACTGGCCGAGCAAGCGCTTATCGAGCAGCCCCAGGCCCTCCTGGAACAACTGATTGCTGGCTGCAACCTCGCCCTGCTGGGCGAGCAGACGCGCCAGTTCGGCACAGGTTTCCGGGTGCCGTTCAAAGGCCAGGCTGCTTTCGAGATAGCTGCGCGCCTTGCCCCACATCTGGTTATGCGCGCTCAAGCGGCCCAGGGTCAACAACAGGCCGGCATCCTGCGGCCGCCCCGCCAACCAGCCTTCGGCGACCTGCAACTGCTGGGCGCTATCGCGGCCCCGGAGCAAGCCGTAGAGGCGCACCAGGTGGCTGTCATAGCTGCGCTTCAAGGCCGCTTGCAGCAAGGCTTCGGCCTCATGCTCGGCACCCAGGGTGCGCAACTGCTCGGCATATACGGCGAGCAGATCCGCCTCCTGGCGCTGCGCCGCCGACAGCTGCTGCCAGACCTTGGCCAGCGCTTGCAGCTTGCTCTCGCGGCTTTCGCCGGGGGCCTGGCCGATGGCAAGCAAACGGCCACGCCAGGCCTGGCGCTCCAGCTCGCTCAACTGCGCATCACCCAGCACACGCAACTTGCGCAATTCCGGCAGCAGCCCAAGCAGGCCCGACCAGTCCTGCTGCTGCAGGTACAGGCGCTGCAGCTGAGCGAGCACCTGATGATGCTGCGGGTGCCGCGTGCGCATGGCCGACAGGGTTTCCAGCGCGGCGCCGGCCTGGCCGCGGGCCATCTGCAACTCGGCATGGGTCAGCGCCACGGCCAGCTCGGCCTTGGGCTGGCGATTGAGCGCCTGTTCCAGCAGCGCATCGCTGTCCTCGTGCTGGCCCAGCTGCTGCGCTGCCCGCGCCGCGCCCAGGTAGTACATCAGCGGTTGCGGCGCGCTCTCGGCGGCGCGGCGCAGATGACGCAAGGCGCGTGCCCAGCGACCTTCCGCCAGGTCGACAAAGCCCAACTCGGCAGCCAGGCGCACACGCCGCCGGTGGTGCAGGCGCGACCAGGGATTGACCAGACCCGCCGAGGTCAAGGCGAAGCGCAGCAATAACCGCAGCAGGTACAGCAGCCCCCAGGCCACGGCCAAAACAGCCAGGAACACCCACAGACTGGACTCATAGCGAAAGCCTTTGTAGGCCAGCAGCACATAGCCTTGATGGGCATTGATGGCCACGCCCAGCAGCGTCAAGCCGACGAGCGCCGCCAGCACCAGCAGCAACAGATTGAGGCGTTTCATGGCTGCAGCTCCCGCTCAACAGCGGCGCCATCGACAACATCGTCACTGTCGAACTGGGCACGGGCCGTCTGCTTGCTGGTGATATAGGCCTGCACCGCGTTGAGGCTGCTGCTCAAGTCAGGCACCTGCACCTCGATGGGACGCTCCAGCAACTCGCCGATACGCGCAGCCAAGGCGCGACTGTCCGGATGCTCGGCATTGAAATGCCCTTCCAGCACCTCACGGGCCTGGCGCAGGGCGCGTTGATAGACCGCCGTATGGCCATGCAAGGCGGCCCACTGCGCCTGCTCGAACGCCATGCTCAGGGCCAGGCGCACTTGCGACAGGCTCTGCCCGGCCAACAGCGGACGAATATCCTGCTCGGCATGGAAATCCAGGCGCACATACTGCGCCAGGGTTTCCAAGCCCCTGACCCACCAGCTTGCCGGTTCGCCCGCGGCGGCCAGTTCGCTCAGCGCACCACCCTCGCCGGCGAAGTTGGGCGCCAGGGGATTGAGCTGCGCCGCCTGATCACGCAGGGCACCGAGCTGCAGGAACAGGCCGGTGCGATCCGGATCGAAGGTGCTGCGCAGCGCCTCCAGGCTCTTGGCCAGTTGCTCGCGGGCGGCGAAGGCGGCGGGGTCATCCTGGCTGCGCAGGATCTCATCGGCGCCCTCGACCAGCGCCAGGGCGCTGTTGATGTCCTGCAACGCCGACAGGCGCAGGCTGGCCAGGCGCAGCAGATGCTCGGCCTCGGCCAGGCGCCAATCCTGGCGGCTGGCACCCAGCAGGCTTTCCAGGCGCTGGTTGAGCAGCTGCTGGTCGCCCTGCAACTGACTCAGCAGACGGCGCTGGCCAGCCAATTCGGCAGCGGGCGGCAACTCTTGCAGACGGTTCTTCAGCTCACGGGTTTGCGCGACCAGGGCGGCGCTCTGCGCGCTGGTTTGCTGCAATTGCGCGACATGCTGCTGCTCGCGCTCCTCGAAGGCGCGCAGCTGCCACACGCCCCAAGCCCCCACGGCCACGCCCGCAGCGCCCAGTAATAAGGCCATGGCGGCCAGACCGTTGCCCCTTGATGGCGGCTTGCCCGGCGCGCTAGCCGGCTGGGCGGCGGACTTGTCCTCGGTGATGGCTGGCTGTTCTTTCGGGGTAGTCGCTTCGCTCACGTATCCATCCTTTGCATCAGAGGTCGGGGGCAGCTTGCACCTGCAACGCCGCCAGCAAGGCCGCGGCATTCGCACCACGGCAGTCCACAACAGATTGCGCGCCCGCCGCCCGGGCCATCTCGGCGACCCGCGCGCTGGGTACAAACAAGGGCAGACGGGCCAACACCGGCCAGTCCGCCGCGGCCAACTCGCACAGATGGGCGAAGCCCTGACCACTGCTGACCACCAGGCCGTTCAGGCGTTCGGCTTGCACCCGCGTGATCAGCGTCGCAGACGGATATTCCGGCAAGTGGCGGCGATACAGTGGCAGATAGTCCACCTGCACGCCTTGGCCGCGCAAGCGCTCGGCGAGTAACTCTCGGCCACTGTCACCGCGCAGGATCAGCACCCTGGGAGCGGCGGTGACCGCCAGCACTCGCTGCAACGCTGGCAGATCCAGCAAGGCTTCACTGTCATCGCCCTGCGCCGGGCAACTCACGCTCAAGCCATGCTTACGCAAAATCTCGGCGGTGCCGGCGCCCACGCTGAACCAGGGCTGAGCGGCCAAGGGCTGCGGGCAGTTGCGCTCAAGCAGCTCCAGGCCCAGGCGCGCCGCTGGCTTGCTTACTACTATCACCGCGCTATAGCGCGGCAAATCGGCCAGGATCTGGTCCTGTTCGGCTGCGGGCGGCAAGGCCTCGATGGCCAGCAACGGCAGGCTGCTGCTGTGGATGCCCTGCGCCGCCAGGGTCTGCGCCAGGGCGGCCGACTCCTCGGCCGGGCGGGTCAGCAGCAGCCGCCAGCCATTCACTCGCCAGCCGCCTCGCCATAGACGGCTTGCAGGATAGCCGCGGCGCCCTGGGCCAGCAGCGCCTCGGCCACCTGCACGCCCAGTTGCTCGGCGGCAGCCGCAGCGCCGCGCTGTTCGGCACGCAGCAGCTGGGTGCCGTCGGGCTGGCCGACCAGGCCGCGCAGCCACAGCTGCTCGCCTTCGAGCACCGCATAGCAGGCGATCGGCACCTGGCAGCCGCCGTTCAGGTGCTTGTTCAGCGCCCGCTCGGCCGTCACTCGCAAGGCGGTATCGCGATGATGCAAGGGCGCCAGCAGGGCATGGATCGCACTATCGGCGCTGCGGCATTCGATGCCCACCGCGCCCTGGCCACCGGCCGGCAGGCTGTCATCGACACTGATGGAGGAGCGGATGCGGCTGGCGAAACCCAGGCGGATCAACCCGGCGGCGGCGAGGATGATGGCGTCGTACTCGCCGGCATCCAGCTTGGCCAGGCGGGTGTTGACGTTGCCGCGCAGGAACTGGATTTTCAGATCCGGCCGGCGCGCCAGCAGCTGGGCCTGACGGCGCAGACTGGAGGTGCCGACCACGCTGCCTGCGGGCAGCTCATCCAGGCTCGCATAGGTGTTGGAAACAAAGGCGTCGCGCGGGTCTTCACGCTCGCAGATGCAGTACAGACCCAGGCCCTCGGGGAAGTCCATGGGCACATCCTTCATCGAATGCACGGCGATATCGGCCTCGCCTTCGAGCAGGGCGGTTTCCAGCTCCTTGACGAACAGGCCCTTGCCACCGATCTTCGCCAGCGGCGCGTCGAGCAACTTGTCGCCGCGACTGACCATGGGTACCAGGCTGACCTTGAGGCCAGGGTGGGCTTCTTCCAGGCGGGCTTTGACGTGTTCGGCCTGCCACAGGGCCAGGGCGCTTTTACGGGTGGCGATACGGATTTCGCGGGGCATGGGGCAATTCCAGAAAACGGACTGCCGGGGATAATAACAGGCTGGCAGATCTGTAGCCCGGCTGCGATCCAGGCTACAGGGTTGACGATCTGGGCTGCGTCAGAGGTGCTGCATCAGCTTGCGCACCCCGGCCACATGCCGGCGACTGACGATCAGGGCTTCGTCGTCCATGCCCTTGAGGTAGAGCTGGAAATGCCCCAGGGGCGTGCGTTGCAGGCGCTCGATGCGCTCGCGGGAAACCAGGG
>DASUOY010000558.1:0-2978 GCA_036276395.1 Pseudomonas sp. | reverse complement strand
CGGGGATTTATCCAGATAGCCAGGCATAGGGGGCAACTCCCAAGCTGAATAAGGGGAGTACCAGCATCTGCCCGGGATATGACGCTTTGATGGCCACGCGCTAACGTGGCGATGAAATTAGTCGTCGCTGCTCTTATGCGCCTTGGGCGACAGCCGCAGGCTGCGCAGACTGCGCTTGACGCTCTTGAGGTGGTTGACCAGACCTGGGCCGCGGGCCATGGCCACGCCCATGGCGAGCACGTCGATCACCACCAGGTGGGCGATACGCGAGGTCAGCGGGGTGTAGATTTCGGTGTCCTCCTGCACGTCGATGGCCAGGTTGACCGTGGCCAGGTCGGCCAGCGGGGTCTGGCTGGGGCACAGGGTGATCAGCGTCGCGCCGGCTTCGCGCACCAGGTTGGCGGTGATCAGCAGGTCCTTGGAGCGCCCGGACTGGGAGATGCAGATAGCCACGTCGGTGGGCTTCAGGGTCACCGCGCTCATCGCCTGCATATGCGGGTCGGAATAGGCCGCGGCGGTCAGCAGCAGGCGGAAGAACTTGTGCTGGGCATCCGCCGCCACCGCGCCGGACGCGCCGAAGCCGTAGAACTCCACGCGCTGGGCATTGGCGATGGCGGCGATGGCCTGCTGCAGGGCCTGGGTGTCGAGCTTCTCGCGCACCTCGATCAGGGTGTGCAGGGTGGTGTCGAAGATCTTCAGGCTGAAGTCGGCCACCGAATCGTCTTCATGGATGGCGAACTGGCCGAAGCTGGCGCCGGCGGCCAGGCTCTGCGCCAGCTTGAGCTTGAGATCCTGAAAGCCAGTGCAGCCAATCGCCCGGCAGAAACGCACGATGGTCGGCTCGCTGATGCCGACGCTGTGGGCCAGCTCGGCCATGGAGCTGTGCATCACCGACGCCGGATCGAGCAGGACATGGTCGGCGACCTTGAGTTCCGATTTGCGGAGGAGATGACGCGACTGGGCGATGTGCTGCAACAGGTTCACAGAAATAGGCTCGATTTGGGCTCGCGAATCCATCAAGCACGCCGCTTGCGGGGCATGACTCGGTTATGATCGGGGCTCGATGGGTTGTAGTGACCTTGTAGTTATACTACATGGGCGCCGCCCCCGCACGGTTAAACCGAGTCGGAGTTCCCACCTTGAGCATTCCCTGCGACATGCTGGTGTTTGGCGGCACCGGCGATCTGGCCCTGCATAAACTGCTGCCGGCGCTCTACTACCTGCATCGAGCCCGCCGTCTGCATGGCGACACGCGCATCCTCGCCCTGGCGCGCAGCAACCATAGCCGCGCCGCCTTTCAGGCCCTGGCCGAGCGCCATTGCCGCGTGCAGGTGGCACGCGCCGATTTCGACAACGACACCTGGGCCAGCTTCGCCGCGCGCCTCGACTACTTCGCCATGGACGCCAGCCAGAGCGCCGATTTCGGCCGCCTGGGCCAGCGCCTGGGCAGTGCCCCGGAGCGGGTACGCATCTACTACCTGGCCACCGCGCCGGACCTGTTCGAAGACATCGCCTCGCACCTGAAGGTCGCCAACCTGGCCGGCCCCAAGGCGCGCATCGTGCTGGAAAAACCCATCGGCCACTCGCTGGAATCGGCCCAGGCGATCAACGCCGCCATCGGCGCGGTGTTCGACGAGTCGCGGGTGTTTCGCATCGACCACTACCTGGGCAAGGAGACGGTGCAAAACCTGATGGCGCTGCGCTTCGCCAACGCGCTGTTCGAGCCGATCTGGCGCGCCGGGCATATCGACCATGTGCAGATCAGCGTGTGCGAAAGCCTCGGCGTGGAAAACCGCGGCGCCTACTACGAAAAAGCCGGGGCCATGCGCGACATGATCCAGAACCACCTGCTGCAGCTGCTCTGCCTGGTGGCCATGGAAGCGCCGGTGCGTTTCGACGCCGAGGCGGTGCGCAACGAGAAGGTGAAGATCCTCGAAGCGCTGAAACCCATCAGCGGCCTCGACGTGCAGGACAAGACCGTGCGCGGCCAGTACAGCGCTGGGCGGATCGGCGGCCACGACGTGCCGGCCTACTACTTCGAAAAGAACGTGGATAACGACAGCGACACCGAAACCTTCGTCGCCGTGCAGGCCGAGATCGACAACTGGCGCTGGGCCGGGGTGCCCTTCTACCTGCGCACCGGCAAGCGCCTGGCAAAGAAAACCTCGGAAATCCTGATTCAGTTCAAGCCGGTGCCACATCAGCTGTTCGGCGAAGGCGAAGCCAACCGCCTGCTGATCCGCCTGCAACCGGAGGAGCGCATCAGCCTGCAACTGATGAGCAAGAGCCCGGGCAAGGGCATGCACCTGAAACCGGTGGAACTGGACCTCAACCTGGCCGACGCCTTCCATAAACAGCGGCGCTGGGACGCCTACGAACGCCTGCTGCTGGACGTGATCGAAGGCGACTCGACGCTGTTTATGCGCCGCGACGAAGTGGAAGCGGCCTGGCGCTGGATCGACCCGATCATCAGCGGCTGGCACCAACACTACCAGAGCCCGCGGCCCTACCCCGCCGGCAGCAACGGCCCGGAGCAACTGCAAAACCTGCTGGAACGCCATGGCCGGCAGTGGATGGAATAGTCGCCCGGGGCTGACCACCACGTAGGGTGCGCCGCGCGCACCATGTAGCCCATTCGGTGCGCACGGCGCACCCTACGAGTTAGGCCAATGGATAAAGCCGTTCATCGAACTGTTCCAGGCGCGGGAACGTCAGCGGTACATCTTCGGCTAATCCCTCCAGGCGCTGCTGGTAAGCGCTCAGAAAGTCCTCGCGGGCCTCGTGGCTGATATAGGGCACGTGCCAGGCGACAAAGGGCTCGAGCACGTCCATGCCGGTATAGGCCAGGGTGCCGCGCAGCAGCGGGCGCAGCATGTCCTCTAGCGGGCCGTGAATCGCCCCCGCGCCGAACATATGCTCACGACCGCCCAGGGTCAGGCTTACCAAGGCCTTCTTGCCGGCCAGGCCGCCCTGGTCGT
>DASUOY010000557.1:0-11472 GCA_036276395.1 Pseudomonas sp. | reverse complement strand
CAGCTTCTGGTGGCGGGAGAAGCCCTTGTAGTCACGCTCGACGATAAAGGCGGTCATGCCGCGCGAGCCGGCACTGATGTCGGTCTTGGCGTAGATCACGTAGGTGTGGGCGTCGGGGCCGTTGGTGATCCACATCTTGTTTCCGTTGAGTACGTAGCGGTCGCCGCGCTTCTCGGCGCGCAGCTTCATCGACACCACATCGGAGCCGGCATTCGGCTCGCTCATGGCCAGGGCGCCGACGTGCTCGCCGGAGCACAGCTTGGGCAGGTATTTGGCCTTCTGCGCGTGAGTGCCGTTCTTGCGGATCTGGTTGAGGCACAGGTTGGAATGGGCTCCGTAGGACAGCCCGACCGAGGCCGAGGCGCGGCTGATCTCTTCCATGGCCACCACATGGGCCAGGTAACCCATGTTGGTGCCACCGTATTCCTCTTCCACGGTCATGCCGAGCAGGCCCATGTCGCCAAACTTGCGCCACATGTCCATGGGGAACTCGTTGTCGCGGTCGATCTGCGCGGCACGCGGCGCCAGTTCGGCTTGCGAGAACTGATACACCGAGTCGCGCAGCATATCGATGGTTTCGCCGAGACCGAAGTTGAGGGATGGGTAGCTCATGGTTCCACCTGTAATTTTTAGAGTTAAGTTCAGGAGATAACGGATTGTTTTTTATCGGTTTCAGCTAGGGCCGCCAGGCAGCGCTCTTCGGCCGTATCCAGCTCAAGTTGCATCTGTTCGATGTCCAGCAGTTGCTGTTGCAACTGGGCGCGGCGCTCGGCGATCTTGGCCATAAAGGTGTGCAGCTGCTTGTGATTGCCGTGTACCGGGTCGTACAGCTCGATCAATTCCTTGCACTCGGCGAGCGAAAAGCCGATGCGCTTGCCGCGCAGGATCAGCTTGAGGGTGACCTTGTCCTTGGCGCTGTAGATGCGCTCCTGACCGCGCCGCTCGGGGCTGAGCATCTGTTGCTCTTCATAGAAACGAATGGCGCGGGTGGTGATATCCAGCTCGCGGGCCAGTTCGGAAATAGAGTAGGTGGTAACGGACATACGCGGCGGCTCTTGTTGACCTTTACGTTAACGTAAGCCTGCAGGCCTTTATAGTCAATAGCCGCGCATGGGACTAGCGTATGCGCGGCTATAGATGAGTTAAAAATCTTTGCTGGATAAGGCCTTGCAGCTGTTATCTAGAAAAATAGGGAGGTACGCGCCGCTGCAGCAATTGGACCAGTTCGGGCTGCATAAAGGCGTAATCGTCTGGGATGTTCAGGCTGTGGATGGGCTTGCCTGCCAGATGGCGGCGGAATTTCTCCGCCAGCTTGCGGCGATGGCGGCTTTCCATCACCAGAATCAGCTCGGCCCATTCCAGCAGTTCCGGGCTGAGCGGATTATCGGCATCGCGGTTGACCCCGGCCGAGGCCGTTTCGACCCCCGGCCAAGCGGCGAAAACCTGTTCGGCGGTGGGGCTGCGCAGACGGTTCTTGGCACAGATAAACAGAACCCTTAGCGCCATGCGTCAGGCCTGGGCCTTTTCGTTTTTCTTTTCCTGGGCGGTGGCCTGCTGGGCGATTTCGATAATCTGCTCGCGCATCCAGCGGTTGGCCGGGTCCTGGTCGGTGCTTTCGTGCCAGTACAGGTGGGTTTCCAGCGGCGCCATATCCTTGAGCGGCAACTCCACATGGTGCAGGTCGTTGCGCCGGGCGAAGCGCTCGGGCACGGTCATGACCATATCGGTGCCCTGCAGCACGGTGGTGGCCATCAGGTAGTGCTGCGAGCGCAGGGCGATCTTGCGCTGGATGCCCATGCGCCCCAATGCCAGGTCGACATGGCCAAGACCGCTGCGGCGGCTGGAAATATGGATATGGGTCAGGCCCATATATTCGTCCAGGCTGATTTTCTCCTTGGCCAGCGGATGGCCCTTGCGCATGGCGCAGACGTAGCGGTCTTCCATCAGCTTGACGTGGCGCACCTGGGGGTCGGTGTTGAGCGGGGCGTCCACGGCGAAATCCAGGCGCCCGGCGGCCAGCTCCTTGGTGGTTTCGCGGCGCCGAGCCAGCATGCTCTCGATGCTGACATTGGGCGCCATGCGTCGCAGGCGCTGGAACAGCGGTGGCAGGATCACCGCCTCGGTGAGGTCGGTCATGCTGATGCGGTAGGTCTTGTTGGCCTGGGCCGGGTTGAAGATGCGGCTTTCCTGCACCGAGATGCGCAACTGCTGCAGGGCGTTGCGCACCGGGCCGATGATGTTCTGCGCCATGGGAGTGGGCACCATGCCCTGGGCGGTGCGCACAAACAGCGGATCGTTGAAGGTCTCACGCAGGCGCGCCAGGGCGTTGGATACGGCGGGTTGGGTGATACCGACTATCTGCCCGGCGCGGGTCAGATTGGCCTCGGTGTAGATGGCATCGAAGACGACAAAGAGGTTGAGGTCGACCTTGTTCAGATTCATTGCACGCTCACTCCGGGGGTTGTCGGTATCAGTTGATCATATATTGGTGATGAATGTTTATACACGGCGAGAATAGATTAGATAAATCATAAGCCCTGTTCTAGCATCATTTCCAACTCACCTAATCCCTCATTCATCATCAGCGTCAGAAGGTAGCCGCCCATGGATTTCGCCTACTCCCCCAAGGTTCAGGAACTGCGTGAACGCGTTACCGCGTTTATGGAGACCCATGTTTATCCGGCCGAAGCCGTGTTCGAGCAGCAGGTCAATGAAGGCGACCGCTGGCAGCCCACCGCGATCATGGAAGAGCTGAAGGCCCGCGCCAAAGCCGAAGGCCTGTGGAACCTGTTTCTGCCGGAATCTGAACTGGGCGCTGGCCTGACCAACACCGAATACGCGCCGCTGGCCGAGATCATGGGCAGTTCCCTGATCGGCGCCGAGCCGTTCAACTGCGCCGCGCCGGACACCGGCAATATGGAAGTGCTGGTGCGTTACGCCAACGAGGCGCAGAAGGACAAGTGGCTCAAGCCGCTGCTGGACGGCACCATCCGTTCCGCCTTCGCTATGACCGAACCGGCCGTGGCCTCATCCGACGCCACCAATATGCAGGCCCGCGCCGTGCGCGAGGGTGACGAGTGGGTGATCAATGGCACCAAGTGGTGGACTTCCGGCGCTTGCGATCCGCGCTGCAAGATCATGATCTTTATGGGCCTGACCAACCCGGACGGCCCGCGCCACCAGCAGCACTCGATGATTCTGGTGCCAATGGATGCTCCTGGGGTGAAAGTGCTGCGCCCGCTGCCGGTATTTGGCTACGATGACGCGCCCCATGGCCACGCCGAAGTGCTGTTCGACAACGTGCGGGTGCCGTACGAGAACGTGCTGCTGGGTGAGGGCCGCGGCTTCGAGATCGCCCAGGGTCGCCTCGGCCCAGGCCGTATTCACCACTGCATGCGCTCCATCGGCATGGCCGAGCGCGCGCTGAAGCTGATGTGCGAGCGTTCGGTCAACCGCACCGCCTTCGGCAAGCCGCTGGCCCGTCTGGGCGGCAATATCGATCACATCGCCGATTCGCGCATGGAGATCAATATGGCGCGTCTGCTGACGCTGAACGCCGCCTATATGATGGACACCGTGGGCAACAAGATCGCCGCCAGCGAAATCGCCCAGATCAAGGTGGTGGCGCCGAACGTCGCGCTCAAGGTGATCGACCGCGCCATCCAGATCCACGGCGGCGCCGGGGTCTCCAACGACTTCCCGCTGGCCTACTGGTACGCCATGCAGCGCACCCTGCGCCTGGCCGACGGCCCGGACGAAGTGCACCGCATGGCCATCGGCAAGTTCGAGATCGGCAAATACATGTCCAAGGACATGGCCAAAGCCAGCCGTTAACCGCCGTTCACCTTCTGCTGTCTGTAGCACCAGGGCCCGCTTATGCGGGCCTTGGCGTTTGTGCGTGGCGTAAATGCACGGGTTGCCGCCGCCGTTTGCCTGCTGGAAACAATTCAGGGTCTATAGTGGTAGGGCGGTACAGAGTCATTACAGGACGTAGGGGGAAGCCATGCAGATGCAGTCCCGTTCTGCAGTAATGGATGCTTTGTGTCAGGCCGTGAGTACGCACTTGCCCCCCTGTCTGGAGGGCTTGCTCGACGCCACCACCCGCGCCCTGAAAGAGCAACGTTTGGCTGCGCGCAGCAATTTCGAAGCCCAGGGCTGCGAGGATTTTCTGCGCCTGTGCATTGCCATCCGTGAACGTGCCATTGCGCAAACCATCGATGCCATTATTGAACTCCTGCCCGCCGGCATTACCCCCCAGGCGGTGGCACCGTCCAGTGGCAGCGAATGGCAGCTGGTCGATGATGCCGAGGTGGAGGAAATGCTGGAGGCGCGCCGCCTGGTGCGCCAGCTGCGCGAAGCCCTGGGCACCATGGAATGGCGCAGTTGTGCACGCCTGAATGCCCTGACCGGCGCCGCGGCGAAAGACCGGGAAAACCCGCTGTCACTGGAATTTATGATTCGCGCGCTCCAGGCTCGCCTGCATCTGCGCGAGCAGTTGCCCGCCGTGCGCGAACATTTCTATAAGGTGGCGGCGAAAGAGCTGGGGCATGTGCTGCTGGCCTATTTCAAGCAACTGGACAGTTTGTTTGGTGAATTTCAGATCGAGCCACGTATCGATCCGGTGGTGCACCCGGCCCAGGAGCGCCAGCGTGCCCGCGCCGCCCGGGAGCCAGACGCACCCTATCAGGCGATTCAACACCTGCGCGCGGTCGGCAGCAGCACCACGGCTGTGGCCGAACCCAGCGCTGCTGTCGCCGCCGAGGACGAGCCGCCGGTGGTGGATGCCGCAGCGCTGCAACGCGCCCTGGCTCAGGTGCGCCAGCTCAGCACGCCGCTGCAGGGCTGGTCACCGCAAAGCCTGGTGCAAGAGCTGAACGCCGCCGGCGCGGCATTGAGCCAGCGCCAGCAAGACGATGCCGGCGTGGTCGCCGAACTCTTTCAATACTTCGAACAGGACAGCATTGTTGCCAAGGACATCAAGCCGGCGCTGCGCCGCCTGATGCTACCCGTTGCCCAGGCGGCCATGCTGGAGCCGGCGGCCTTTGCCGATGCCACCCATCCGGTGCGGGCGACCCTGGATAAGCTGATGCGCCTGTGCGATTTTTCCGAGCCGCCCAACCACGCCCTGGAAAGCCGCGTGCAGCAGCTGATCGACGGCATAGTCGAGGATTACCAGGGCGACAGCAGCGTGTTTATGCGCTGCAACGAAGAGCTGGAACACTTGCTGGCCGTGCAGCAGCGCGCCTACAGCAACAATGCCGACCGGGTGCGCCAGTACAACCGTGGCCGCGATGCCCTGGAGCAGGCGCGCCAGCAGGTTGGCCGTGAGCTGGCGCGGCTGTTCGGCAAGCAGGCGCCCAAGGTGTTGCTCGACTGGCTGGACGTCGGCTGGCGCGAGCTGCTGGTGCATGAACTGATTCGTTATGGCGAAGCCAGCGCCGAATGGCTGGACGATCTGGCGGTGATCAGCCAGCTCAATACCTGGCTGCAGGCCGGAAGCGGCGATGCGGCCGACCCGGTCGAACGCGCCTATGAGGTCGAGCCGGTGCTGGATCTGCTGCGCAAGCGCATGGAGAGCTTCCTACCCGGGCAGTACCGGCATACCCCAACGCTCAAGCAGCTGCAGCAGCAGTTGCTCGGCGAGCAGACCGTCGAATGGGTCGAGTTGCCAGCCCCGCCGGCGGAGCCCGTGGTAAGCCTGGAGCCGACTCAACAGCGCTGGCGCGAGCGGGTGCAGCAACTCAGCGAAGGCGACTGGCTGGTGACCCAGAAGGGCCAGCACCTGCAGCTGATCTGGGCCAACGCCGCCAGCGACCATTATGTGCTGGTCGATCACCAGGGCCGCGAGGCCGGCAGCTTCAGCGCCCACGAGTTGATGGAGCAGTTGTCCAGCGGCTGGATAGGCACCTCCGCGCCCGAGGGCCAGGGGGTGATCCAGGACCACCTGGAAAACATAGTCGGCAAGCTCTACCGCGATATTGCCTATGCCCGCAGCCATGACGAGCTGACCGGCCTGTTCAATCGCCGCAGTTTCGAAGCCGCGGTGGCCCAGGCCCTGGCCGGCAGCGAATCCAGCGCCTTTATCTACGCCCATATCGACCAGTTCAGCGTGCTCAACTCCAGCTTCGGCCCCCTGGCTGGCGACACCTACCTCAAGCAGACCGCCACATTGCTGGCCAGCCTGCTGCCGACAGACGCCACCCTGGCACGTATCGGCGGGGTAGATTTTGCCGTGGTACTGCCCCAGGCCGATGTCGCCCAGGCGCAGCAACAGGCCGAGGCCCTGCGCGCCGCCATCGAGGCCAACCCGCTGGAATGGCAAGGCCATTCCCACGGCGTGACCATGAGCCTGGGCATAGTGCTGACCCGCGACTGCCACGATGTGATCAATCTGTTCCGCGACCTGCAGATCGCCTGCAACACCGCCAAGGAAGCCGGGCGCAACCGCGTGCATACCTACAGCGACGAGATCGACGGGGCGCGCACGGGGCTGATGGCCATTGCCGGCCGGGTGGACGATATAGTCGAGCATGGCGAGCTGAGCCTGCGCGTGCAGCAGATCGCCCCGGCCCAGCCCGGCAGCGGGCAGTTGCCCCATTATGAAGTGCTGCTGGTGATGGAAAACGAGCTGAAGTTGCTCGATTTTATCAGCGCCGCGGAACGCTACCACCGCATGACCAAGGTCGATCGCTGGGTGCTCAAACGCATCTTCACCGAGCTGGCGCAGCATCCGCAGATCTGGGAGCACTGCAGCGGCCTGTCCATCAACCTGTCGGGCAGCAGCCTGAACGACGACAAGCTGCTGGAGTTTATCGAGGCCCTGTTCGAGGACTATGGCGTGCCGGCCGAGCGGATCTGCTTCGAACTGACCGAAACCGCCGCGGTGGCCAACCTGACCAAAACCGCCGACCTGGTGCGCTACCTGCAACGCTTCGGCTGCACCTTCTCCATTGACGATTTCGGCACCGGTTTTTCCTCCTACGAGTACCTCAAGCGCCTGCCGGTGGACTACGTGAAGATCGACGGCAGCTTCGTCAAGGAAATCGAGCGCTCACCCAGCGACCTGGCCATGGTCAAGTCGATCAACGAGATCGCCCATGTGCTGGGGCGCAAGACCATTGCCGAGTACGTCGAGACCGCCAGCGTGCGCCAGCGTCTGGCCGAGCTGGGGATCGATTATGTGCAAGGGTATGGAGTCGAGATGCCGCGGCCGTTGGCTGAGTTTCTGGCCAGTTTTTAAACCGGGCAGCCGCCTTAGTGGCCGGGGTTGTCCTGCTGCTCGGCTTCGGCCGACTTGCGCAGCCAGAGCAGGCGCAGATGCAACTGGGCGGCAAAGGCGCGGGCCGCCAGTTCTTCGTGAAAGGTCAGGCCGCGCGGGCCCATGCGCACCTGCCAAAGCGTGCGCCCATGGCGCTGCAGGGCTTCGATCTGTACATCCATCGGCGTTCCTTCAGGCCGTTTTATCGCGGGTGCGAAGCAAGGACAGCACCACTCCGGCGGCCAGTACCCCCAAGGTTACGCCAAGCGATACCAGGGCAGGAACCTGGCCCAGCACATCGTGCAGAAAAATTTTCCCGCCGATAAAGATCAGTACCAGCGCTAGCGCGTATTTCAGGTAGATAAAGCGGTGCATTAGCGCCGCCAGGGCGAAATACAGCGAGCGCAGGCCGAGAATCGCGAAAATATTCGAGGTGTAGACGATAAAGGGGTCCTGGGTGATGGCGAATACCGCCGGCACGCTGTCCACGGCGAACAGCAGGTCGGCCAGCTCGATCAGCACCAGCGCCAGCAGCAGCGGCGTGGCATATAGCAGCTGATGGCCCGTGGCCGGATCGTGCAGGCGCACCAGAAAACGCCCGTCGTGCAGTTCGGCGCAGATCCGGATATGCCGCTTGAGGAACCTGAGCAGCGGATTCTGTTCCAGGTCCGGGTGCTGTTCCTGGCTGCTGAACAGCATCTTCACCCCGGTGAACAGCAGGAAGGCGCCGAACAGATACAGCACCCAGTCAAATTGCTGGATCAGAGCCGTGCCCAGGCCGATCATCAGCGCGCGCAGCACGATAACCCCGAGAATGCCCCAGAACAGCACGCGGTGTTGATAGCGCCGGGGAATGCCGAAGAAGCCGAGGATCATCGCCATGACGAAGACGTTGTCCATCGACAGCGATTGCTCGATCAGAAAGCCGGTGTAGAACTCCAGGGCCTTAGTCGCGCCGAGTTGCCACCAGACCCAGCCGCCGAACAGCAGGCCGACGCTGAAATAGCCGCTGTAGAGCAGCAGGCTTTCACGCATCTCGATTTCATGCTGATCGCGGTGCAGCACCCCGAGGTCGAATACCAGCAGGGCCAGGACTATGGCGATAAAGGCCAGCCAGAACCAGCTGGGGGTGCCGAGAAAGGTGCTGCTTAGCAAGGTGTGCAGAGGGTTCATGGGGCCTCCCTGTCGTCTGCCTAAGTTGAGGATCAACTTAGTGACTCCGACATCACGGTGAACAAATCACCGTCAGAGGGGCCCGGCGTCACATGCCTATAAGGCTAGAAGCTGTGGCGCGGATTGCCAATCCGCGTGGCCGGCTAATACACCCAGACCTCGACCCGGCGGTTCTTGATCCGGCCTTCGTCGGCGCTATTGGCCGCCACCGGCAGTTCCTCTCCCAGGCCGACTATATCGCGGAAGATCACCCCGTCGCGGCTCAGCTCGCGGCGCACGGCCATGGCGCGCAGCTTGGACAGCAGTTGCGCGCGGGCCGGGTCGGCCTTGGCGTCGCCAAAGCCCACCAGCACCACTTTGTCGCGCAACTTGTCCTGGTTCTTCAGGTAGCCGCGCAGCCGTTCGAGGTCGCGGATGGCCTTGCTGTCCAGGGTGGCGCTGCCTTCCTGGAAACGGAAGTTCACTGACAGGCGCTGGGCCTGGGTGGCCAGGTTCTGATAGGCGGCCGGCATGGCGGCGTTGGGGGCTACTTTGACCGCCCGCACGGTCTGCGCGATAAACCCGCTTTGCTCGACAATCGCCTGGCCGCGCGGGCTGTGGGCGAACGTCAGTAGCGCCTGGGCCCAGACATTCTGCTGCGCCGCGGGGCTGTAGAGGAACAGACGGCGTGACAGCGGATAGTCCTCGGTGGCGATCAGGGTCTGGCTCGGCAGCATGGCGTGCGAGTCGCCAGCGGCGATGGCCAGGGCCTTGGCCTGGCGGATATAGGGCAGGCCGATAAAGCCTATGGCCTGGCGATCCTGGCTGACCGCATCGGAGAGCTGTTCACTGGATTCGAAGCGCTTGGCGTTCGCCGCCAGGGTCTTGCCGTTGGCGCTGAGCACCAGTTCCTGGAAGGTATCGAAGGTGCCGGAGTTGTTATCCCGGGCGTACAGGCGGATTGGCCCGGGCGGCCCGCCCAGCTGCGCCCAGTCCTGGATTTCCCCGGCAAACACCTGAGCCAGTTGCGTGGTGTTCAAGGCGTTCAGTGGGTTACCCGGATGCAGGATGATGGCCAGGCCGTCGAGGGCGATGATCTGTTCGGCGCTGGGGCTTTTCAGATCGCCCAGGGCCGCGAGGCTCGCGGCTTCGCTGTCCTTGATTGGGCGCGAGGAGGCGGCCAGGTCGGCGCTGCCGGCGGCCAGCGCGGTAAAGCCGGTGCCTGAACCATGGGCGGCTACCTCGATAAGCAGGCGCTGGCCGTCGCTATTGTTGCCGCTGATGACCTGCTCGTTCTCGGCCTGGCCCGCCTCCACGCGGATATCGCTCAGCCCTTGCTCTTCCAGCAGGCCCTTGGCCAGCGCCGGGCCCAGGCGGGCACCGAGGGTGTTGGAGCCCTGAATGCGCAGCACGCTGTGGCTTTCGAGCGGTAGCGGCAGGGCGGCGAATACCGACCAGGGCAGGGCATAGCAGAGCGAACCCAGGAGCAGGAAGCTCAGGGTACGCAACCAGATTTCACGATCAGTGGCGGGGAGGGCGCGCGACATGCGGCAAACACCTTATGGGTGAATGAAAGTGCCGCGACGATAAGACAAAAAAGTGACTGCAATATGACAGGCGCGAGCCAGGGCAGGGCTCTGGCTCGCGCGGACGATCAGCTTAATTGCAACCAGATGGGTGCGTGATCCGAGGGTTTTTCCATACCGCGCAGCTCGTAGTCGATACCGGCATCCTGCAGGCGCTCCTGCAGGGCCTGGGAGGCCAGGATCACGTCGATACGCAGGCCGCGCTTGGGTTCGTCCTCGAAGCCGCGGCTGCGGTAGTCGAACCAGCTGAACCTGTCGTTCACCGCCGGGTTGAGCTGACGGAAGCTGTCGACCAGGCCCCAGCTTTTCAGGGTCGCCAGCCACTCGCGCTCCTCCGGCAGGAAGCTGCACTTGCCAGTTTTCAGCCAGCGCAGGCGATTCGGCTCGCCGATGCCGATATCGCAGTCTTGCGGCGAGATATTGATATCGCCCATCACCACCAGGGCCTGCTCGGGCTTGAACTGGTCGTTCAGCAGCTTTTGCAGGTCGGCATAGAAGCGCTGTTTGGCGGGAAACTTGAGCGGATGGTCGCGGCTCTCGCCCTGGGGGAAGTAGCCGTTCATCACCGTCACCGGGTTGCCCTGGGCATCGGCGAAGGTGCCGTAGATAAAGCGCCGCTGGGCGTCTTCGGCGTCACCCGGAAAGCCCTTGTGCAGCGCCAGTGGCTCCTGGCGCGAGAGCAGGGCGACGCCGTAGTGGCCTTTCTGCCCGTGGTAATGCACGTGGTAACCCAGCTGGCGGATCTCGGCCTCGGGGAACTGCTCGTCGGCCACCTTGGTTTCCTGCAGACCGATCACGTCGGGCTGGTGCTTCTCGATCAAGGCCGCCAGCTGATGCGGGCGTGCACGCAGGCCGTTGATATTGAAGGAGACGATCTTCATGGGCGGCAGTCCTGGGTTTGACTCGGGAAAGCTGGCGATGCTAGCCGATTAACCCGGGGGCGGCCAGTTGTCTGGCGGCCGTCCGGCAGCGGTGCTACCTTGGCCACAGGCCCCATAAATACAGAAGAACAGAGGTCAGCCCCATGCCCAACAGCCCCGCCGAAATCCGCATGCTCGATAGCGGCTACGCCCGCGAAGCGCGCTCTTTGCTCTATCACGCCTATCGCCACGACCCGACCTTCGCCTACCTGTTCGAAGCCGAGCGGCCGGGCTATGACCAGCGCGTGCGCGCCACGGTGCGCGAGCTGGTGCAGCAGCATTTCGGCGAGGAGTTGCCGGCCATCGGCCTGCTGATCGACGACCGCCTGGTTGGCATGGCGCTGATCGCGCCGCCGCAACGGCGCATGGATATCACCGAAAGCTGGGGCTGGCGCATGCGCATGTTGCTGACCGCGGGGTTCCGCTGCACCAAGCGCTATCTGGAGTACCACGATGCGGTGCTCGCCTGCCTGCCGCCTGGGCCTTACCACGTGCTGCCGCTGCTGGGGGTGCACCCGCAATACCAGGGCAAGCACCTCGGCGAGCAGTTGCTTGA
>DASUOY010000556.1:0-4815 GCA_036276395.1 Pseudomonas sp. | reverse complement strand
TGACCATTACCCTCGACTGTGTTGGCCGCCAGCAGGGCATTGATAATGGCTTCCTCCACGGCTTCCGAGGCGGCGAGGAACAGGTCGCCGATATGGTCGTTGTTGACCATGCGCAGGCCGTCGCAGGTAAAGGCGCCCTTGCGCTCGTAGGCGGTGGCTTCCAGTTGCTGATTGCCGGTGGAGAAGGCGACGAAGATATCGCCGCTGCAATCCTCGTTGCCGCCACCGGTGCGGGCGATGCCGATGCTGGCGCGCTGGGCCAGGCGGGTGCACTGGTGCGGCAGCAGCGGCGCGTCGGTGGCCAGGCAGACCACTATCGAGCCCATGCCGGGATGGGGCAGGTCGGCGCGCAGGAAGGGCGAGGTGGCCTTTTCCATATAGCGCCCCACCGGGTAGCCATCCACCCGTAGCTCGCGGCGCGTGCCGTGGTTGGCCTGGACGATGGCACCCACGGTCCAGCCGCCCTGGGCCTCGCTCAGGCGCCGCGAGGCGGTGCCGATGCCGCCCTTGTACTCGTGGCAGATCATGCCGCTGCCACCACCCACCGCGCCTTCGGCCACCGGGCCGCTCTTGGCGCGGTCCAGGGCCTGGGCCACATGTTCGGGACGCACATGGAAGCCGTTGATGTCGTTGAGCAGGCCGTCGAAGGTTTCCAGCACCACCGGCATATTCCAGTACAGGCGCCCGTCTGCGGGGCGGTCCTGGCGATCCAGGGCGATCAGCGCGTCGCGCACCACGCCGACGCTGTGGGTGTTGGTAAAGGCGATCGGGCTGGTCAGCAGGCCGGCCTCGCGAATCCACTCAAGGCCGGTGGCGTCACCGTTGCCGTTGAGGATATGCACGCCGGCGAAGCACGGCTGCTCGGTGGTGGAACCGGCGCGCGGCTCGATTATGGTGACCCCGGTGTTGATATCGCGGCCAGCGGCGCTACGCCCGCGTATATCGCTGTGGCCGACGCGCACGCCGGGTACGTCGGTGATGGCATTGAGCGGGCCGGGTTGCAGTTGGCCGAACTGGATATGCAGGTCGCGGGCACGTGGTTTCATTGTCTCTCTCATGGTCTTTCTCGTGGTCTTTTTCAATAGCTGGGTTGTTGCAGGACAAACTCAGGGGGGCTACTGGCCGCTCTTGACCCGGCTCCATACGCGGGTGCGGATGCGCTCGGTCTTCTTCGGCAGCGGCTCCAGGGTGTACAACCTGGCCATGGTCTCGGCCGAGGGGTACACGGCCGGGTTGTTGCGGGTTTCGGCGCTGAGCAGGGGCGTGGCGCCGCGGTTGCCGTTGGGGTAACGCAGGTAGTCGGTAATGGGCGCGACCACTTCCGGGCGCATCAGGTAGTCGATAAAGGCCAGGCCCTGCTTGGGATGGGGCGCATCCTTGAGCAGCACCAGGGTGTCGAACCACACCGGCGCGCCTTCCTTAGGCAGGCTGTATTCGATGCGCACGCCGTTCTTGGCTTCCTCGGCGCCGGCCTTGGCGTCCAGCATGCCGCCGGCCCAGCCCAGGGCCACGCAGATATCGCCGTTGGCCAGGTCGGTGATGAACTTGGACGAGTTGAAGTAGGCGATATGCGGGCGCAGCTTGAGCAGCAGCGCCTCGGCCTGTTGGTAATGTGCGGGGTCCTTGCTGTTGGGCGGCAAGCCCAGGTAGTGCAGGACCACCGGCAGGATCTCGGAGGGCGAGTCGAGCATGGCCACGCCGCACTGGCTGAGCTTGGCCAGGTTCTCCTCCTTGAACAGCAGGTCCCAGGAATCCAGCGGCGCCTTGTCGCCCAGCACGGCGCGGACCTTGTCGACGTTGTAGCCGATACCGTTGGTGCCCCACATATAGGGCACGGCATAGCGGTTGCCCGGGTCGTTGCTGGCCAGCTTGGCTAGCAGCTCGGGATCCATGTGTTGGTAATGCGGCAGCGTGGCCGGATCCAGGGGTTCGAGCACGCCGGCCTTGATCAGGGTCGGCAGGCTGAAGTTGCTGGCCACCACCACGTCGTAACCGCTGCCGCCGGTAAGCAGCTTGTTCTCCAGCACCTCGGCGCTGTCGAAGGTGTCGTAGACCGGGGTGATGCCCAGGTCGCGCTTGAAGTCGGCCAGGGTGGTGGGGCCGATATAGTCGTACCAGTTGTACACATGCACACTGGGGCCAGCGTTGCTGGCGGCGACGGCAGTCGCCAGGCCAAGGGACAAACAGGCCCCAACTGCGGTGTTGAGATACGCGCGGTGACGACGCATGATGCGGCACTCCTGGCCTGCTACAGGCCCGTTGATTGAGGAGCTCACAGGCTAGTGACAAGCCTGCGGCAGGCCTATTCCCACCATGGGTTACACAAAAGGGGTTAGCGAGTGGACGCCTTGTTCAAGGAATTGCCGGTGCACCAGGGGCTGGCACGGCTGTTCGCCACTGTGGGCGAAGACGCTTTCTGGCGCGCCCTGGTGGACTGCCTGCGCCTGCTGGTGCCGCTGGACAATGCCCTGGTGAGCCTGATGCAGACGGGCCGGGTACCCAGCCTGCTGGCCGACTTCGAGTTCCGCGCAGCGGTTGATGAGAACGAGGGGCTGGCCGACTATTGCGCCGGCATGTACCTGCTCGACCCCTTCTACCAGGCCGCCTGCAGTGGCATCGCCGATGGCCTGCACAGCCTGGAGTCAGTCGCCCCGGATCAGTTCCAGCAGAGCGAGTATTACCTGAGCTACTTCCGCCCGGTGATCGGCATGGGTGAGTTGCAGTTCTTCTGCACCCTCGACGGTGTGGTGCTGGGTTTGTCATTGGGCCGCGACACGGCCTTCAGCGCCGAGGAACAGGGCCGCTTGCTGTGCGTGCGTGATTGGGTGCTGGCGGCGATGCGCCGCCACCAGCAACTCTGCGCCATCGAGGTGCCGGCCAGCCAACCGGCGGCGGGCGATCTGGCGGCGCTGTTGTCGCGCCTGGGCGCACGGCTGTCCGAGCGCGAAAGCGAAACCGCCAAGCTGATCCTGCAGGGCTTTTCCAGCAAGGCCATCGCCCAGCGCATGGGCATCTCGCCGGAAACGGTGAAGGTGCACCGGCGCAACCTCTACCACAAGCTGGGCGTCAGCGGTCACGGCGAGCTGTTCGCCCTGCTGCTGCAAACCTCGCCACCTACTGCCTAGTCTCAGGAGCCTCCATGACCCTTAGCATTCGCCCGGCCGTGCCCAGCGACGCCGCGCTTATCCATGGTTTTATCACCGACCTCGCGACCTACGAGAAGGCCGCCCATGAGGTGCTGGCCAGCGTCGCCGATATCGAGCAGAGCCTGTTCGCCGAGGGCGCGCCGGCCCGCGTGTTGATCTGTAGCCGCGATGGCGTAGCGATCGGCTATGCGGTGTATTTCTTCAGCTACTCGACCTGGCTCGGCCGCCAGGGCCTGTACCTGGAAGACCTGTATATCGCCCCCGAACAGCGCGGTGGCGGCGCTGGCAAGCAGCTGCTGCGGCACCTGGCGCAACTGGCCTGCGCCAGTGGCTGCGCGCGCCTGGAATGGAGCGTGTTGGACTGGAACGAACCGGCCATCCAGTTCTACCAGAGCCTGGGGGCCAAGCCCCAGGACGAATGGATTCGCTATCGCCTGGCCGGCGAGGAATTACGCAGCTTCGCCGAGGGCTAGCAGGGCGGCCGAAACCGGCGCTTTTCTTGCTAAACTGCGCGCCTTCCTTTTCCGAGTCGCCGCGCATGCCTTCTCTCGACCAGGCGCTGCGCGCCGCCCTCGCCAATCGTCAGCCCCTGCTCACCGAACTGCACGGCCAAGGCACCGACTGCTACCGACTGTTCCACGGCAGCCAGGAAGGCGCCGGCGGCCTGACCATCGACCGCTACGGCCCGCAACTGCTGGTGCAGAGCTTTCACCAAAGCCTGAATCGCGACGAACTGCTGCAACTGGCCGAACAGTGCCAGGCCAGCCTCGGTGAAGAGCTGCTGCTGGTCTACAACGACCGCTCCCAGGGCAACTCGCGGATCGACCGCAGCGATGCGGTCTACCAGGCAGAACCGGCGGCGCTGGAAGACCTGATCGGCCATGAATGGGGCCTCAACTACCGGGTACGCGGGCGCCATGCCGGCCAGGACCCGCTGCTGTTTCTCGACCTGCGCAACGCCCGCGGCTGGGTAAAAGCACACAGCGCCGGTAAGTCGGTGCTCAACCTGTTCGCCTACACCTGCGGCGTCGGCCTGAGTGCCGCCGCAGGCGGCGCGCGGGAAGTGCTCAATCTGGATTTCGCCGAAGGCAACCTGGCGGTGGGCCGCGAGAACGGCGCACTCAATCCCGCGCTTGCGCCCATGCAGTTCGTGCAGTCGGATTACTTTCCGGCGATCCGCCAGCTGGCCGGCCTGCCGATCAACGCGCGGCGCGGGCAGAAGCTGCCGCACTACCCGCGTTTGGAGCAACGCCAGTTCGATCTGGTATTGCTCGACCCGCCGGCCTGGGCCAAGAGCGCCTTCGGCACCGTCGATCTGCTGCGTGACTACCAGAGCCTGCTCAAGCCGGCGATTCTCGCCACCGCCGCCAATGGCGTGCTGATCTGCTGCAACAACCTGGCGAAAGTCGCCCTCAGCGATTGGCGCGAACAGGTACTGCGCTGCGCGGAAAAACTCGGCCGCCCGGTACACGATTGCCAGGTGCTGGCACCGGCCAGCGATTTCCCCTCCCTGGACGGCCAGCCGCCGCTGAAGACCCTGATCCTGCAATTCTGATCGCCCCCGCAAAGCATAGAAAATCCCACCCAGAGCCTCTGTGGAACCGTACGCGCGTGCCATACTCCAAGGCATTTCTCGTCGGGATAGATGACGCTCTTATGCTTAAAGGAA
>DASUOY010000555.1:0-3665 GCA_036276395.1 Pseudomonas sp. | reverse complement strand
CTTCAAACTGAAGATCGGCGCCAACCCGGTGGCGCAGGATCTCAAACACGTTATCGCCATCAAGCGGGCGCTGGGCGAGCGCGCCAGCGTGCGCGTCGACGTCAACCAGGGCTGGGACGAGTCCCAGGCCATTCGCGCCTGCCAGGTGCTGGGCGACAACGGCATCGACCTGATCGAACAACCGATCTCGCGGATCAACCGGGCAGGGCAGGTGCGCCTGAACCAGCGCAGCCCGGCGCCGATCATGGCCGACGAATCGATCGAGAGCGTCGAGGACGCCTTTAGCCTGGCGGCCGATGGGGCAGCCAGCATCTTCGCCCTGAAGATCGCCAAGAACGGCGGCCCGCGCGCCGTGCTGCGCACTGCGCAGATCGCAGAAAGCGCCGGTATCGCCCTGTACGGCGGGACCATGCTCGAAGGCGCCATCGGCACCCTGGCCTCGGCCCATGCCTTCGTCACCCTGCGCCAACTGACCTGGGGCACCGAGCTGTTCGGCCCGCTGCTGCTGACCGAGGAGATCGTCAGCGAGGCGCCGGTTTACCGCGACTTCGCCCTGCAGGTGCCGCGCACCCCCGGCCTGGGCCTGACCCTGGACGAAGAGCGCCTGGCGTTCTTCGCCCGCAAGTGACCTGAGAGGAAATTGCCATGCTGTTCCACGTAAAGATGACCGTCCGCCTGCCGGCCGACATGGACCCGGCCAAGGCCGCCCAGCTCAAGGCCGACGAGAAGGAACTGGCCCAGGGCCTGATGCGTGAAGGCACCTGGCGCCACCTGTGGCGCATCGCCGGGCACTACGCCAACTACAGCGTATTCGACGTGGCCAGCGTCGAGGCCCTGCACGACACCCTGCTGCAGCTGCCGCTGTTCCCCTACATGGATATCGAAATCGACGGCGTCTGCCGCCACCCCTCGTCGATCCATAGCGACGACCGTTGATCACACCCCACAACAACAAGCCGAGGTAGATTCAGATGACCGTAAAAGTTAGCCACACTGCCGAAGTCCAGGACCTGTTCAAGGAGGCCGCCGGCTTCAACAACGACCAGGGCAGCCCGCGGGTCAAGCAGATCATGCTGCGCCTGATCAACGACGCGGCGAAGATCATCGAAGACCTGGAAATCACTGACGACGAATTCTGGAAGACCGTCGACTACCTCAACCGTCTGGGCGGGCGCAACGAAGTCGGTCTGCTGGTGCCGGGCCTGGGCCTGGAGCACTTCCTCGACCTGCTGCAGGACGCCAAGGACGCCCAGGCCGGCCTCAGCGGCGGCACCCCGCGCACCATCGAAGGGCCGCTGTACGTGGCCGGCGCGCCGCTGGTTGAAGGCGAGGCGCGGATGGACGATGGCACTGAGCTGGACCAGGCCACCGTGATGTTCCTCGAAGGCGTGGTGCGCGACACCGAAGGCAGGGCTGTGGCCGGCGCGGTGGTCGACCTGTGGCATGCCAACACCCAGGGTAACTACTCCTATTTCGACAAGAGCCAGAGCGCCTACAACCTGCGCCGGCGCATCGTCACCGACAGCGAGGGCCGCTACCGCGCGCGCAGCATCGTGCCGTGCGGCTACGGCTGCGCCCCGGACGGGCCGACCCAGGAATGCCTGGACCTGCTCGGCCGCCATGGCCAGCGCCCGGCGCATATCCATTTCTTTATCTCCGCCCCCGGTCATCGTCACCTGACCACCCAGATCAACCTGGCCGGCGAGCAGTACCTGTGGGACGACTTCGCCTACGCCACCCGCGACGGCCTGGTCGGCGACATCCAGTTCGTCGAGGACGAAGCCTGCGCCCGTGACCGCGGCATCGAAGGCAGCCGCTTCGCCACCCTGGAGTTCAACTTCCAGCTGCAGAAGGCCCCAGCTCCGGCCGCCGAGCAGCGCAGCGCGCGTCCGCGGGCATTGCAGAGTGCGTAGGGTGCGCCGCGCGCACCATTAAGGCTGCATCCGTGAGAGTGGTTCGAGCCGCTCTCACGGATTCATACAACGAGAGCATCCCACAAGGGACGCCACCGCTACCTTGCGAGGCCCAATGCAAGCCTTATGCAAAGATTTCTCCCTGTCGGCGCTGGTCGCCGGCTTTATCGCCACGGTCATTTCCTACGCGGGGCCGCTGGTGATCATTTTCCAGGCCGCCGACAGCGCCGGCCTGTCCCATGCCGTGGTGGCCTCCTGGGTGTGGGCCATCTCCATCGGTAGCGCCGTGCTCGGCATCGCCTTGAGCCTGCGCTACCGGGTGCCCATCGTCATCGCCTGGTCGGCGCCGGGCTCGGCGCTGCTGGTGTCCTTGCTGCCGCAGGTCAGCCTAAACCAGGCGGTAGGGGCCTATATCGTGGCCAACCTGCTTATCCTGCTGGTGGGCCTGTCCGGCACCTTCGACCGCCTTATCGGCAAGCTGCCCGGCGCCATCGCCGCCGCCATGCTGGCCGGCATCCTGTTCAGCTTCGGCGCCCGGCTGTTCCTCTCCATCGATGAGCAGCCGGGCCTGGTCCTGGCGATGTTCGCCACCTACCTGCTGGTCAGGCGCCTGGCGCCGCGCTATGCGGTGATGTCGGTGCTGCTGGTCGGCACCCTGATCGCCCTGGCCAGCGGCCAGCTGCGTCAGGAGGCGCTGGTGTTCGAACTGGCCACGCCGTTGTGGATCAGCCCCGAGTTCAGCCTGGCGGCGACCCTCAATATCGCTCTGCCGCTGGTGCTGGTGGCGCTTACCGGGCAGTTCGTGCCGGGCATGGCGGTGCTGCGCGCCGCCGGCTACCAAACCCCGGCCAGCCCGATCATCAGCGCCAGCGCCCTGGGTAGCCTGCTGCTGGCGCCGTTCGCCTGCCATGGCCTCAATCTGGCGGCGATCACCGCGGCCATCTGCACCAGCCGCGAGGCCCATGAACAGGCGGACAAGCGTTATGTCTCGGCGGTGGTCGGCGGCGCGGTCTACCTGCTGTTCGGCCTGTTCGGCGCCACCCTGGTGTCGCTGTTCGCCGCCTTTCCCCAGGCGCTGATCGCCGCCCTGGCGGGCCTCGCGCTATTCGGCGCGATAGGGTCGGCACTGGCGGGGGCCATGGCCCAGCCGGATGACCGCGAGGCGGCGCTGATCACCTTCCTGGTCAGCGCCTCGGGCATGAGCTTGCTCGGCCTGTCCGCGGCCTTCTGGGGCCTGCTGTTCGGCATCGCCGCGCACCTGCTGCTGAGCTGGCGCGCGGCGCCTGGCCGAGTGGTCACGCCCGACAAACCTGTGGGTTCCGCCGGGGAGGCCACGCCCTGACCGATTCAATCCCGCGGCCCTGACGGCCGTCCCCCTAATCCCCGCCATGCCTTGCAGCACCGGCCGCCCAGCGCGCCGGGGTGGGTTTGTGCAACCTGAAATAACAACAAGAGCCCACTATGAACGACAACCGCAGCATCTCCCTCCGTCTGTTGCCCCTGGCCATCGCGGCCACTCTGCCAAGCCTGAGCCAGGCCGCCGAAGGCGGCTTTATCGACGGCAGCAGCGCGACCCTGAACGCTCGTAACTACTATTTCAGCCGCGACTTCGCAGGCATTGTCGGGCCGAACCAGCAATCGAAGTCGCAGGAGTGGGCCCAGGGCTTTATCCTCAACTTCAAGTCCGGCTATACCGAGGGCCCGCTGGGTTTCGGCGTGGACGCCATCGGCCTGCTCGGCATCAAGCTCGAC
>DASUOY010000554.1:0-9178 GCA_036276395.1 Pseudomonas sp. | reverse complement strand
GGTAGGCGATGCAAGGGTCGGAGTTGATCACGATCTCATAGGCCAACCCCATCTGGCCGCGGCTGTAGGACTTCTCGGTACTGAGGAAGTGCTTGCCGTAGGACCAGTGGTGATAGCCCAGGGGCATGCCCACCGAGGCATAGGCATCCATCATCTGCTCGGCGGTGATCAGTTCGATCTGGTTGGGGTAGGTGTCCAGGGCGTAGCGTTCGGCAATCCGGCCGATCTCGCGGTCGTAGGTGCGGATCAGCTCGAAGGTCCATTCCGAGCCGGTGGAGATCGGCTGGCGCTTCTTGGCCGGGGCGCTGCTGTCATATGCCGTCATGTTACGAGCCTCCGCTGGAACAGTTCGCGGAATACCGGGTAGATATCACCTGCAGAAACAAGCTGCTGCTGGGCAAAGGTATCGGCGAATGCCTCGCAGACCTGTTCGTACTCGTACCACAGCGCCTGGTGTTCGCGCGGGGTGATCTCGACGTAGGTGAAGTACTGCACGAACGGCATGATCTGCTTGATCAATATATCCCGACAGATCGGTGAGTCATCATTCCAGTTGTCGCCATCCGACGCCTGGGCGGCATAGATATTCCATTCGTTGATCGGATAGCGCGCGGCCATGATTTCCTGCATCAGCTTGAGCGCGCTGGAAACTATGGTGCCGCCGGTCTCGCGGGAGTAGAAGAACTCTTCCTCGTCCACCTCGCGGGCACTGGTGTGGTGGCGGATAAACACCACCTCGATCTTGTCGTAGTTGCGCTTGAGAAACAGGTACAAAAGGATAAAGAAGCGCTTGGCGATGTCCTTGGTCGACTGGGTCATGGAGCCGGATACGTCCATCAGGCAGAACATCACCGCCTTGGAGCTGGGGTTGGGCTGCTTGGTCAGCAGGTTGTACTTGAGGTCGAAGGTGTCGAGAAAGGGCACGCGCTTGATCCGCGCTTGCAGCTTGCTGATTTCTTCCTCGGTTTTCTGGATATCACCGAAGTTGTCCGGCTCCTCGCGCTTCAGGCGCTCCAGCTCGGCCATGGCCAGCTTGAGTTTGCCCCGGCTGCTGCCGGACAGGGCGATCCGCCGCGCATGGGCCGAGCGCAGGGTGCGCACGATATTGATGCGTGACGGGTTGCCTTCGTTGCTGATGCCGGCGCGTACGTGCTTGAAGGTGTCGCTGCCGGTCAGGTGACGTTTGACCAGGTTGGGTAGTTCAAGGTCCTCGAACATAAAGTCGAGAAACTCTTCCTGGGTGATCTGGAAGACGAACTCGTCCATGCCCTCGCCGGAGTTGCTCGCCTTGCCGGCGCCCTGGCCGCTGCCACCGCCTTGGGGGCGGGGGATGCGCTCGCCGGTGGTGAACTCCTTGTTGCCCGGGTGCACCGTGGTCTGCCGGCCGCCACGGCCGTGGTGCAGCACCGGTTCGTCGATATCGCGGCCGGGAATGCTGATCTGTTCGCCGTGTTCCATGTCGGTGATGGAGCGCCGGCTGACGGCCTCCTCCACGGCCTTTTTGATGTGGTCACGGTAACGCCGCAGGAAGCGCTGGCGGTTCACCGTGCTCTTGTTCTTGCCGTTCAGGCGGCGGTCGATCACATGGCTCATAACTGCCCTCCGTGCGCTGCAGGCATCAGACCCTCGGTTGGCCATAGAGGCGAGCGGTGCTCACGCTCTACGGCCAACTGGCGGCCAGTGGCGTCAGGCCGCTCTATTGCGATTTACGAACCCGCAGATACCACTCGGAGAGCAGGCGCACCTGCTTGTCGGTGTAGCCGCGCTCGACCATGCGAGTGACGAAGTCGTTGTGTTTCTGTTGATCCTCCTTGCTCGCCTTGGCGTTGAAGCTGATAACCGGCAGCAGGTCTTCGGTGTTGGAGAACATCTTCTTCTCGATCACCACCCGCAGTTTCTCGTAGCTGAGCCAGGTCGGGTTCTTGCCGTTGTTGTTGGCGCGGGCGCGCAGCACGAAGTTGACGATTTCGTTGCGGAAATCCTTCGGGTTGCTGATCCCGGCCGGTTTCTCGATCTTTTCCAGCTCCTCGTTGAGGGCCACGCGGTTGAGGATCTCGCCGGTTTCCGGGTCGCGGTATTCCTGATCCTGAATCCAGAAGTCGGCGTACAGCACGTAGCGGTCGAAGATGTTCTGCCCGTACTCGCTGTAGGACTCCAGGTAGGCGGTCTGGATTTCCTTGCCGATAAATTCGATATAGCGCGGCGCCAGGTATTCCTTGATAAAGCGCAGGTAGCGTTCGCGGGTTTCCGCCGGGAACTGTTCCTGCTCGATCTGCTGTTCCAGCACATACAGCAGGTGCACCGGGTTGGCGGCGATTTCGTGGGGGTCGAAGTTGAACACCTTGGACAGGATCTTGAAGGCGAAACGGGTCGACAGGCCGTTCATGCCTTCATCGACGCCGGCGCTGTCGCGGTACTCCTGGATCGACTTGGCCTTGGGATCGGTGTCCTTGAGGTTTTCGCCGTCATACACGCGCATCTTCGAGTAGACGTTGGAGTTTTCCGGCTCCTTGAGGCGGCTCAGCACCGAGAACTGCGCGAGCATCTTCAGGGTGTCTGGCGCGCAGTGGGCCTTGGCCAGAGAACTGTTGGCCAGCAGCTTGTCGTAGATCTTGATCTCGTCGGTGACGCGCAGGCAGTAGGGCACCTTGACGATATAGATGCGGTCGATAAAGGCTTCGTTGTTCTTGTTGTTGCGGAAGCTGTGCCACTCCGACTCGTTGGAGTGGGCCAGGAGAATGCCGCTGTAGGGAATCGCGCCGAGGCCTTCGGTGCTGTTGTAGTTGCCCTCCTGGGTGGCGGTCAGCAGCGGGTGCAGCACCTTGATCGGCGCCTTGAACATTTCGACGAATTCCATCAGGCCCTGGTTGGCCCGGCACAGTGCGCCCGAATAACTGTAGGCGTCGGCATCGTTCTGCGGAAACTCTTCCAGCTTGCGGATATCCACCTTGCCGACCAGGGCGGAGATGTCCTGGTTGTTCTCATCGCCCGGCTCAGTCTTGGCCACGGCGATCTGGTTGAGGATCGAGGGGTACAGCTTGACCACGCGGAACTGGCTGATATCGCCGCCGAACTCCTGCAGGCGTTTGGTCGCCCAGGGCGACATGATGGAGTTCAGGTAGCGCCGCGAGATGCCGTATTCCTCTTCGAGAATGGCGCCGTCCTCGGCATCGCTGAACAGCCCCAGTGGCGACTCGAATACCGGTGAGCCCTTGATCGCATAGAAGGGCACTTTTTCCATCAGGTGCTTGAGCTTTTCTGCCAGGGACGACTTGCCGCCGCCGACCGGACCGAGCAGGTAGAGGATCTGCTTCTTCTCTTCCAGACCCTGAGCGGCATGGCGGAAGTAGGAAACGATCTGGTCGATGCATTCTTCCATGCCGTGGAAGTCGGCGAAGGCCGGGTAGCGGCGGATCACCTTGTTGGAAAAGATCCGCGACAGCCGCGAGTTGCTTGAGGTATCGAGCAACTCGGGCTCGCCGATGGCCATCAGCAGGCGCTCGGCCGCCGAGGCGTAGGCGCTGCGATCCTGTTTGCACAGTTCGAGGTACTCCTGGAGGGTGAGTTCCTCCTGCCGAGTCGCTTCGAAACGTTGTTGGAAGTGGCTGAAAATGCTCATGACTTCACCTCGCTCGATGCTTGGAGCCGGTGCCGGATCGGTCGTGCGGGGGCTGATGATCGGCTGACGAGTCAGCCGAAAAGAGTCCCCCAGAACAACAAAAGTCCCACCGATGGCCCGGATGCCGGTTGGCCGGCTCTACCTTTTTGTGGATGGCCTGAGCTAAAGGATAGTTGGTTATCGGCAAGGTCAAGGGCTGACGAGCGATAACAAGGGATCAGCGTTCTGGGATAACTGACGGTCGGCCAGGGTTGGTGCGGCCTGGCGGGGTGTGGAAAAAATGGCCGGGAGCCATTTTAAACGTCGCGCAGCGACGGTCCGCAGGGTGGCCGCCAGGGATGGCAGGCTATCAAAATTATTCTTCAGTGCTTTGCGCGGTGTCCGCGGGAAAGGTGGCGCGCCACAGCTCGAAGCCGCCATCGAGGCTGTATACCTCGCTGAAGCCCTGGCCCACCAGATAGGCCGCGGCACTCTGGCTGGAGTTGCCGTGGTAACAGGCGACTATCAGTGGCGCGTCGAGGTCGGCGTTGCGGATAAAGTCCGCCAGGGAATGATTGTCCAGGTGCTTTGAGCCGCTGATATGGCCGGCGGCGAAGCTCTGTGGATCGCGGATATCCACTACCACTGCGCCTTGCTGGCGCAGTGCCTGGGCTTGTTCTGGCGGGATGCGTTTGAATTCGCTCATGCGGGCTCCTTACAGGCGCAGCGATGGTATTCGCCACTGTCGATATTTAGCAGGGTCATCAGGCCGCCCCAGACGCAGCCTGTGTCGAGGGCAAACAGCCCCGGCTCATGGCACTGGCCTTCGAGGGCGGCCCAGTGGCCGAAAATGATCTTCTGGCCGCGGGTCTTGCGCTGCTTGTGGCTGAACCAGGGGGCGTAGCCTGGCGGTGCACTGCCGAGGCCTTCCTTGCTCTTCAGGTCTAGGCTGCCATCGGCGGTGCAGAAACGCATGCGGGTGAAGTAGTTGGTGATCACGCGCAGGCGGGTTACGCCATGCAAGTCCTTGTGCCACTTGGCCGGCTCGTTGCCGTACATGCCATCGAGAAACAGGGGCAGGCGGGCATCGTCGCGCAATGCCTCCTCGACCTCGGCGGCCAGCTTGAGCGCCTTCTTCAGCGACCACTGCGGCGGAATGCCGGCATGCACCAGGGCAAGCTCGCGCGTCTCGTCGTAGTGCAGCAGCTTCTGCCGGCGCAGCCAGTCGAGCAGGTCGGCGGCATCCGGAGCCTCGATGATCTCACGCAGGGTGTCGCCTTTTTTCAGGCGTTCGATATTGTGCGCCACGGCCAGCAGGTGCAGGTCGTGGTTGCCCAGCACGCAGGTCACGGCATTGCGCATAGCGTAGAGAAAACGCAGGGTCGCCAGCGACTCGGGGCCGCGGTTGACCAGATCACCGACCAGCCACAGGCGATCATGCGCGGGGTCGAAGGCGACCCGCTCAAGCAGGCATTGCAGGGGTTTCAGGCAACCTTGCAGGTCGCCCACGGCATAGGTGGCCATCAGTGCAGCGAGCCCGGCACCGCCAGGCGAAAGGGCGCGATGCTGGCGTCGAAGCGTTTGCCGTCCTCGGCGAGCATCTGGTAGCTGCCCTGCATGGTGCCGACGCGGCTGCTCATCAGCGTACCGCTGCTGTAGGTGTGGCTCTCGCCCGGTTGCAGGTTGGGCTGCTGGCCGACCACCCCGGCGCCGCGCACTTCCTGCACGCGGCCGTCGCCGTTGGTGATGATCCAGTGGCGCGACAGCAGTTTGGCCGGCACTTGGCCGTTATTGCTGATGGTGATCGTATAGGCGAAGGCGAAGCGGTTCTGCTCCGGCTGCGATTGTTCCGGCAGGTAGCGGGTGACGACGCTGACGTCGACTTGATAGCGGGGATCGCTCATGGGTACTGACTCGCTGGGCTGCCGATTATTTTAGTCTGGGTTGCTGGGCTGGTCGGCCAGTTGGTCGGCCAGGCGAACGAACGCGGCCAGGTCCAGTTGCTCCGGGCGCAGGCTGCCATCCACTCCGGCGGCTTCGATGGCCGTGGCCGGCAGCAGGGCCTTGAGCGTGTTGCGCAGGGTTTTGCGGCGCTGGTTGAAGGCCTCGCGTACCACTCGCTCAAGCAGGTGATGGTCCTTGGCCGGATGCGGCAGCACTTCGTGGGGCACCAGGCGTACGATGGCCGAGTCGACCTTGGGCGGTGGGTTGAATGCACCGGGGCCGACATTGAACAGGTGCTCCACCCGGCAGTGGTACTGCACCATGATCGACAGGCGCCCCCAGTCGCCGCCACCAGGCGTGGCGGCCAGGCGCTCGACCACTTCCTTTTGCAGCATAAAGTGCATGTCGCGGATCAGCGCGGCATTGCTCAGCAGGTGGAAAATCAGCGGCGTGGAAATGTTGTACGGCAGGTTGCCGACCACCCGCAGGCTGTGTGGCGCGGCCTGCAGTTGGTTGAAGTCGAACTTCAGCGCGTCGCCCTGGTTCAACTTGAAGCGCGGGTTGCTGCCGAACTGGTGTTGCAGGATGGGCACCAGATCGCGGTCCAGTTCGATTACGTCGAGCCGTGCGCCACTGTCCAGCAGGCCTTCGGTGAGCGCGCCCTGGCCTGGGCCGATCTCCAGCATATGCTCGCCTTCGCGGGCATGGATGGCGCGCAAAATGCGGTGGATCACGCCGGCATCGTGCAGAAAGTTCTGGCCGAAGCGTTTGCGGGCGCGGTGTTGGTAGTCGGACATGGGCGGCTCCGGGGGAGCAGCTTGAAGCTGTAGGCTTGAAGCTGGAAGCAAAAGGAAGTTGCGCAGTTTAACAGCGAACAGCCTGGCGGCGCGCACTTGCTGTAGGCCTGAGCCCCGTTCGCCTGGTAACGGCTTGGCGAGCAGGGCCGGCGCTGCTGGATCAGTTGCCCTGGCTGGCGGCCATTTGGTAGGCGGTGTGCAGGGCGACTTGCAGGCTGCCGCTGTCGATCTTACCCGTGCCGGCCAGATCCAGCGCGGTGCCGTGATCCACCGAGGTGCGGATGATCGGCAGGCCCAGGGTAACGTTGACCGCCGCGCCGAAGCCCTTGTACTTGAGCACCGGCAGGCCCTGGTCGTGATACATGGCCAGCACCGCATCGCAGTGCTCCAGATGCTTGGGGGTGAACAGGGTGTCTGCCGGCAGCGGGCCGATAAGGTCGATGCCTTCGCCGCGCAGTTGCTCCAGGGTCGGCTCGATGACCTCGATTTCCTCGCGCCCCAGGTGGCCGCCTTCGCCGGCATGGGGATTAAGGCCGCAGACCAGAATGCGCGGTTTGGCGATGCCGAATTTCGTGCGCAGGTCATGATCGAGGATGCGTGTGACCCGACTCAGGCGGTCGGCGGTGATGGCCGCGGCGACATCCTTGAGCGGCAGGTGCGTGGTCACCAGGGCCACGCGCAGGCCATGGGTGGCGAGCATCATCACCACCTGGGCGGTTGCGGTCAGTTCGGCGAGAAACTCGGTATGCCCGGAGAAGGCGATGCCAGCCTCGTTGATCACGCCCTTATGCACTGGCGCGGTGATCATTGCGGCGAAATGCCCATCGAGGCAGCCTTGCCCGGCGCGGCTCAAGGTCTCCAGCACGTAGGCGGCATTGGCCTGGTCCAGTTGCCCGGCCTGCACCGGCGCGCCCAGCGGGGTATCCCAGACATACAGGCTGGCAGCGGGGGCTGGTTGTTGCGGCCAGTTGCCGGGGCCGACCTCCAGCAGCTCAATCGCCAAGCCCAGTTGCTGCGCGCGTTCAGCCAGCAAGTCGCGACTGGCGATGGCGACAAGTGCTTGCGGTTGTGCCTCGCACGCCAGCAGCAGGCACAGGTCGGGGCCAATGCCGGCGGGCTCACCAGGGGTCAATGCGAAAAGGCGGGAGGCGTTCATGGGGGATTCTCGACGCTGTGGGCCCGGGCTTGCTGACGGGGCAATGGCGGGTGGGGTTATTACTTTAACGCCCGGTAGGACGTGGGCGAAAAAAAGCCCGACTCGCGTATTGCGCGGAGTCGGGCTGGTTATCTGGGAGCGGGCTTGTTAAAGCTTGCTCTCGACATAGGCTTCGTCGCGAATCTGGCGTAGCCAGATCTGTAGCTCTTCGTCGTACTTGCGATTGCGCAGCAGGGTCAGTGCCTGTTGCTCGCGGTACTGTTCGCTGGTGTCGGTGGCGCGGCGGCCCATGACTTCCAGAACATGCCAGCCATAAGCCGTCTTGAAGGGTTTGGACAGCTCGCCGGCCGGGGTGGTGTTCATTACCTCGCGGAATTCCGGGACCAGTGCGTTCGGGTCAATCCAGCTGAGCACGCCTCCGTTAAGCGCTGAACCCGGGTCTTCGGAGAAGCTCTTGGCCAGCTCGCTGAAATCTTCGCCGGACTGAATGCGCTGGTAAAGGCGCTCGACCAGGCGCTTGGTTTCGGCTTCGCTGCGAATTTCGCTGGGCTTGATCAGGATATGCCGGACATTGACTTCGTCACGCACCTGGCTGCCGCCGCCACGCTTTTCCAGCAGCTTGAGCATGATAAAGCCGCCTGGAGTGCGCATCGGCTCGGTGACCTCGCCCACCGCCAGAGCGCTAAGCATGGAGTCGAACGGCGGTGGCAGCTGGCCGGCCTTGCGCCAGCCCATTTCACCACCTTCCAGCGCGGTTTCACTTGCCGAGCGGGCAATGGCCAGCTGAGCAAAGTCTGCCCCTTGCTGCAATTGCTGATACAGCTCGCGGGCCTGGCGATCGGCGGCCTGGATATCCTGCGGCGAAGCCCCTTCGGTGACCGGAATCAGGATATTGGCCAGGCGGAACTCTTCCGACAGCTGCATCTTGCCCATGTCCGAGGCGAGGAAGTTCTGCACTTCCTGGTCGGTCACCTGTATGCGTTCGGCGACGCGGCGCTGGCGCACGCGGCTGATGATCATCTCGCGGCGTACCTGGTCGCGGGCATCGATATAGGACAGGCCGTCGGCCGCCAGGGCTGCGCGGAACTGCTCGATGCTCAGGCCGTTGCGCTGGGCAATGGTACCTATGGCCTGGTTCAGCTCTTCATCGGTGATGCGAATGCCGGAGCGTTCACCAATTTGCAGTTGAATATTCTCGATGATCAGGCGCTCCAGCACCTGCTGGCTGAGCACGTGCTCGGGCGGCAGGGCCGCACCGCGCTGGGCGATGGTTTGCTGCACCTCACGCAGGCGGGCGTCGAGTTGGCTCTGCATCACCACGTCGTTATCGACAATGGCCACTACGCGGTTGAGCGGTTGTACTTCGGCTTGCGCCGCAGCACCCAGGAACAGCGCGCCCAACAGCAGGGGGCGCACGCAATCAGAAAGCTTTGTCTTCACGTTCACGATAACCTTGAATGCCTTCGTCGAGGAAAGTCTCGACCTTATTACCCACTACACCGCCCAGGCCCTTGAGTACGATCTGCAGGAAGATGCCGCGGTCGGCCTCGTCGTTGAGCGACGGGTTGAGGCTGACTTCGTCGTAGTCGATCCAGTAGCGGTTGATCAGGCGCAGCTTCCAGCAGCAGCTGTCGTACTCGAAGCCGGCAAAGGCTTCCAGGGTGCGGTCGCGACCATAGTCAT
>DASUOY010000553.1:0-5955 GCA_036276395.1 Pseudomonas sp. | reverse complement strand
GGTCGCCATGTGCGGCGACGGCGCCAACGACGCCCCGGCCCTGGCCCAGGCCGACGTCGGCCTGGCGATGAGCGATGGCACCCAGGCGGCGCGTGAGGCGGCCAATCTGGTGGATCTCGACTCCGATCCGACCAAGCTGCTCGACGTGGTGCAGGTGGGCAAGGAGTTGCTGGTGACCCGTGGCGCGCTGACCACCTTCTCGGTGGCCAACGACGTGGCCAAGTACTTCGCCATCCTCCCGGCGCTGTTCGCCGGCATCTATCCGCAGCTGGGGGCGCTCAACCTGATGCGCCTGCACAGCCCGCAGAGCGCCATCCTCTCGGCCATCGTATTTAACGCGCTGATCATAGTCGCGCTGATTCCCCTGGCCCTGCGCGGGGTACGGGTGCAGGCCGCCGATGCCGCCAGCCTGCTGCGGCGCAACCTGCTGATCTATGGCCTGGGCGGCCTGCTGGCGCCCTTTGTCGGGATCAAGCTGATCGATCTGCTGTTGGTGGCGGTGGGGCTGGTTTAACGGCCTAAGCGGCCCGTATTGCGCAATGGTGGACATGCCACGTGCTGTCCACCTTACAAGTTAAGAGTGGAGAATCATTATGTTTAAGCAAATCCGCCCAGCCCTCGGTGTGCTGGCCTTTATGACCCTGGTCACCGGCGTGCTCTATCCGCTCAGCGTCACCGCCATTGCCCAGCTGGCTTTTCCGGCGCAGGCCAATGGCAGCCTGATCACCGATGCTAACGGCGAGGTGCGCGGCAGCCGCTTGCTGGCGCAGAACTTCGAGGGCGAGCAGTGGTTCCAGCCGCGCCCATCGGCGGCAGGTTTTGCCACAGTGGCCAGCGGCGCCAGCAACCTGGCGCCGAGCAACCCGGCCCTGGTCGAGCGCATCGCCAAGGATGCTCAGCGTCTAGCGGGCGAGGGCGCCGGGACGGTGCCCATGCAGCTGGTCACCACTTCGGCCAGCGGCCTCGATCCCCATCTGTCGCCTGAGGCTGCGCGCTTTCAAATCGAGCGTATTGCCGCCGCCCGCGGCATTGCGCCAGCCAGCCTGGAGCGGCTGATCGAACAGCACTTGGAGAGGCCGCTGGTAGGTCCTGCGGTGGTCAACGTGCTGGCGCTTAATCTGGCGCTGCCGGACAATTCGTTTTCCAACAGTCGCGAGTGATTTGCATGAGTGATGCCGTACGTGCCGATGCCCTGCTCGATGAGTTGCCCAGGCAGGGCCGTGGCCGGCTGAAGGTATTTCTGGGGGCCGCACCCGGCGTGGGCAAGACCTACGCCATGTTGCAGGCGGCGCAGGCGCAGTTGCGTCAGGGGGTGGACCTGCGCGCCGGCGTGGTGGAAACCCACGGCCGTGCGGAAACCGAGGCGCTGCTCGCCGGCCTGCCGCAACAGCCGCTTAAGCGCCTGGACTACCGTGGCGTGGCGCTGCAGGAGATGGATCTGGACGGCATCCTGGCCCAGCCGCCGAAGCTGCTGCTGGTCGATGAGCTGGCCCACAGCAACGCTCCCGGTAGCCGCCACAGCAAGCGCTGGCAGGATGTGCAGGAACTGCTGGATGCCGGTATCGACGTCTACACCACGGTCAACGTGCAGCACCTGGAAGCGCTGAATGATCAGGTGCGCGACATCACCGGCGTGCAGGTGCGTGAAACCCTGCCGGACTGGGTGCTGCAGGAGGCCGACGAGATCCTGCTGATCGACCTGCCGCCCCGCGAGCTGCTCGAACGCCTGCGCGAAGGCAAGGTGTATGTGCCCGAGCAGGCGCGCGCCGCCATCGATGCGTTTTTCAGCCAGACCAACCTTACCGCCCTGCGCGAACTGGCCATGCAGACCGCCGCAGCGCGGGTGGATGCCGACCTCAATCGCCGATATCGCCTGCAGGGCCAGGAGGCGCCCAGCGTGCGCGGCCGCCTGCTGCTCGGGATCGACGGCGACGCCCAGGCCGAACGCCTGGTAAGGCATGCCAGCCGGGTGGCCGAACGGCGCCATCTGCCCTGGTCGGTGGTGCATGTGGACGTTGGCGGCGAGCGCGACGAGGAGCGCCTGGGCAATCTGCAGGCGGCCCAGCAACTGGCCGAGCGCCTGGGCGGCGAAGTGGTGGCGCTGCGCGGCAGTTCGGTGGCCGATACCCTGATCGAGCATGCCCGCGAGCGCCGCGCCAGCCTGATCCTGGTTGGCCGCAGCCGTGCTCGCCTGCGCCGCCGCTGGCGTTTCGGTCGCGGCCTGGCCGAACGCTTGCTGAGCCTGGGCGAGGGCCTGGAAATCAGCGTGCTGGATACCGAGGCCGACCAGGCGCCGCCGATGCCGCGCAGCCGCCAGCCGCTGGCCTGGGGCGACTACCTGCTGGCCTTGCTCGCCACGTTGCTGGCGGCAGGCGCGGCGCTTGGTCTGGCGAGCGTTCTCGAGCTGCCGAATATTTCCCTGGTGTTCCTCGCCGCGGTGCTGGTGGTGGCGGTGCGCAGCAGCCTGGGTCCGGCCCTGGCCTGCGCCGGGCTGTCGTTTCTGGCCTACAACCTGCTGTTTATCGAGCCGCTGCTGTCATTGAAGATTGCGCGCCAGGAGGACGTGCTGACCCTGCTGTTCTTCCTGCTGATGGCCGCGCTCACCGGCAATCTGGCCACCCGCCAGCGTCGCCAGTTGCAGGCCCTGCGCCAGACCCAGGCGGAAACCACGGCGCTGCTGGAACTGTCGCGCAAGCTGACCGCCGCCACCGACCGCCAGGCGGTGCTGTCGGCCGCCGTGCAGCAGTTCGCCCAGTGGCGTGAGCTGGACATTGGCCTGCTGTCGCGCGGCAAGGACGGCGTGTGGAAGATCGAGGCCGGCCCCCAGCGCTTGTTGAGCGAACAGGAGCGCGCCGCCGCCGACTGGTCCTGGCAACACGACCAGCCGGCCGGCCTGGGCACCGGCACCCTGCCGGGCGGGCGCTGGTGGTGGTGGCCGCTGTCCGCCGAGGAGGGCCCGCTGGCCCTGCTCGGCGTGGCGCCCAAGGACGAGCGGCCGCTGGCGCCCGAACAGCGCCGCCTGATCGCCGCCCTCGGTCAGCCGTTGGCCCAGGCCCTGGAGCGCGCGCAACTGGCCGAGGAGCTGGAGGCCGCGCGCCTGCACGGGCAGACCGAGGAGCTGCGCAGCGCACTGCTGGCCTCGGTGTCCCATGACCTGCGTACACCCCTGACCGCCATGCGCGGCTCGATCGACAGCCTGCTGGCCCTCGGCGAGCAGATTCCCCTGGCCGACCGCCGCGAACTGCTGGAGGGCACGCGTGACGAAGCCGAGCGCCTGGACCGCTATATCCAGAACCTGCTGGACATGACCCGCCTGGGCCACGGTGGCCTGAAGCTGGCGCGTGACTGGGTAGCGCCGGCCGATATAGTGGCCAGTGCGCTGCAGCGCCTGCGCCCGGTATTGTCGGCGTTGCAGGTCGAGCTGCTGGTGCCGGCAGAGCTGCCCTTGCTCTATGTGCATGCGGCGCTGATCGAGCAGGCCCTGGTCAATGTGCTGGAGAACGCCGCGCGCTTCTCACCGGCCCAGGGGCGTTTACGCGTGGCCATCGAGGCGGATGCCGAGGAACTGCGCTTTATTGTCAGTGACCAGGGGCCGGGGATTCCCGAGCACGAGCGGGCGAAGATCTTCGATATGTTCTACACCGCCGCCCGCGGTGATCGCGGCGGCCAGGGCACCGGTCTGGGCCTGGCGATCTGCCAGGGCATGCTCGGTGCTCATGGCGGGCGCGTCAGCGTAGGCGAGGGGCTGGATGGGCAGGGCGCGAGCCTGACCCTGCATCTGCCCCTGCACCCGCAACCACAGATGGAAGAGGAACTCTGAGTGGAATCGGCATGAGCCATAGCCCCGCGACCGTTCTGGTCATCGATGATGAGGCGCAGATTCGCAAATTTCTGCGTATCAGCCTGAGCGCGCAAGGTTACCGCGTGCTGGAAGGGGCCAGTGGCCAGGAGGGCCTGGCCCAGGCTGCCCTGGGCAAGCCGGATCTGGTGGTGCTCGATCTGGGCCTGCCGGACATGGACGGCCAGCAGGTGCTGCGCGAGTTGCGCGCCTGGTCGCAGGTGCCGGTGCTGGTGCTGTCGGTGCGCGCCACTGAGGGCGAGAAAGTCCTGGCCCTGGATGGCGGCGCCAATGACTACGTGACCAAGCCCTTTGGCATTCAGGAGTTCCTCGCCCGGGTGCGGGTGTTGCTGCGTTTGGCCGGTGGCGCCGAGCAGCCGAGCGCCACGGTCAGCAGTGGGCCCCTGCAGGTGGATTTTGCCTACCGCCGGGTCAGCCTGGAGGGTGTTGAGTTGAACCTGACGCGCAAGGAGTACGCGGTGCTGGCGCAACTGGCGCGGCATATCGGCCGGGTGGTCACCCAGCAGCAACTGCTCAAGGATATCTGGGGGCCCAGCCATATCGAGGACAGCCACTACCTGCGGGTGGTGGTCGGGCATCTACGGCAGAAGCTCGGCGATGATCCGACCGCGCCACGCTTTATCGTCACCGAGGCTGGGGTCGGTTATCGCCTGCGTGAAGCCTAGCGCTCGCCACGCTCGTATTTGTCCAGGGTATCGCTGGCGATCTGCCGGCCGAGCAGGATCAGTTCCGGCGCCTTGTAGAACTCGAAGAAGCGGCACACCCGCTTGGGGATATTGATCAGGATATCCGGCGGATAACCGGCGATCTTGTACTGCGCCAATGAGGTCTGCATCACTTCGAAGCTCTGGTTGATCAGCTCCAGCAGGGAGGCCGGGCCGCTGAGATCGGCCAGCCGCGAACCGCTGGCGGATTTCGGGGTGGCGGCATTGTCCCGGGCGTTGCGGCTGTGCTGCTGCCAGGGGTTGATGGCCTCGGCGGCCAGCTGGCTGGGCTGCGCTTCCAGTAGCAGCAGCTCATCGTCAGCGCCGCTTTTCCATTTGAAATTGGGCAGGCGCGAGCCCAGCGAGCTCATCAGCAGGTCGAAGCGGCCTTTCATGGCCGGTGGCCGTTCTATCACCGGCAGCTCGTAGTGCATCTGGTTGGTCGAGTTGAGGTTGACCGCGATGATCAGATCGCAGTGCGCGGACACCACCGGCACTATCGGCAAAGGGTTGAGCAGGCCGCCGTCGACCAGCATGCGCTTGCCTTGCACCACCGGGGTAAACAGGCTGGGAATCGCCGCGGAGGCGCGCATGGCCTGGTGCAGGCAGCCTTCCTGGAACCAGATTTCCTGCTGGTTGGTCAGGTCGGTGGCCACCGCGGTAAAGGGGATGGGCAGCTCCTCGATAGTGATTTCGCCGACTATCTCGCGGATCTTGCCGAACACCTTCTCACCGCGAATCGCCCCCAGACGAAAACTCACATCGAGCAGGCGCAGCACATCCAGATAATCCAGGCTCTGGGTCCACTCGCAGTACTCCTTGAGCTTGCCGGCGGCGTAGATGCCGCCCACCACCGCGCCCATGGAGCAGCCGGCGATGCAGGCGATGTCATAACCGCGGGCCTCCAGCTCTTCGATCACCCCTATATGGGCATAGCCGCGCGCGCCCCCGGAACCCAATACCAGCGCTATGCGTTTACTCATCCGGCACCCCCATCCATTATCACTCGAACATACGCGTAGCATTGCCCGCCGCCAAGGCGCGATTTGCTAGAATCCGCCGCTTATCGAGGCGACCCGAGCGATGTTATGAGCGACCCCATACGTTTGACCCAGTACAGCCACGGCGCGGGCTGCGGCTGCAAGATTTCGCCCAAGGTGCTGGAGGTGATACTGGCCGGAAGTGGGGCGCAGAATCTCGACCCCAGGCTCTGGGTCGGCAATGCCTCGCGTGACGATGCGGCGGTGTATGGCATAGACGAGGAGCGCGGGGTGGTGTCGACCACCGACTTCTTTATGCCGATAGTCGATGATCCCTACGATTTCGGCCGTATCGCCGCCACCAACGCCATCAGCGATATCTACGCCATGGGCGGCGACCCGCTGATGGCCA
>DASUOY010000552.1:0-10709 GCA_036276395.1 Pseudomonas sp. | reverse complement strand
GGCGGGCGAAGTCCGGGTAGACGCGGGTTTCACCGCTCACCGGCAGATAACGCCGGGCGCGCCACAGGCCCATGGGGCTGGGCAGGCTGAGCTCGCATTGGGGGAAGTGGAAGTGCCCACGCAGCAGCGGGCGCACCCGGTAGCTGACCTGGGTCTGCTCGCCCGGATGCAGGTCAACCTTGAGCGGCAAATGCTCGAAGGCCATAGCGCCGGGCAGGTGGTCGAATACCTCCACCTGCAGCGGGCTGCTGTAACTGTGGTGCAGGTTCAGCCGCACTTCGCTCCAGCGCCCCAGCGGCAGGTTGCCGGGCAACTGGCGTTCGATGCGCGGCGAAGGCACCTGGCGCAAGCGCAGGGCGTCGACTGCGGCGAGGGCGAGCAGCACCAGCAGCAGGCCCCAGTAGATCGGGGTGAAGCTGCGCGGCAGGGCAATGCCCAGGGCGCTGCACACGCCGAGCAGGATGCCCAGGGCGAACAGGCCGGCCAGCAGGGCCAGCAGCGCGCGCGATGGTTTCATGCGCTCACGCCTTGCAATGCCGCAGTCATAGGCGCGGCGCCGGTATCTGGTCGAGCAGTTGCTGCAGCACCTGATCGACCGACAACCCTTCGATATCCAGTTCCGGCGCCAGGCGTACGCGATGGCGCAGCACGGCCAGGGCGCAACCCTTGATATCGTCCGGCAGGACAAAATCGCCGCCACGCAGCAGGGCGCGGGCGCGGCTGCAACGGACCAGGGCGATCGAGGCGCGCGGCCCGGCGCCCAGGCTTAGCCCTGGCCAGCTGCGGGTGGCGCGGGCGATGCGCACGGCGTAGTCGAGCACCTGCTCGTCGATCGGCAGGTCGCTGGCGATCTTCTGCAGGGCCAGCACGTCGCGGGCCTGCAACAGGGTGCGCAGCGGGGTGACGTCGAGCATGTCGGCGCGGCTGGAGCGGGCTACCTGGCGAACCATGTTCAGCTCTTCGCTCTGCTCGGGATAATCCATGCGCAGCTTGAGCATAAAGCGGTCCAGTTCGGCTTCCGGCAGCGGGTAGGTGCCTTCCTGCTCGATGGGGTTCTGCGTGGCCAGCACCATAAAGGGCTGCGGCACGGCCAGGGCGCGGCCTTCCAGGGTGACCTGGCGTTCTTGCATGACCTCCAGCAACGCCGCCTGGGTCTTGGCCGGGGCGCGGTTGATCTCATCCGCCAGCAGCAGGTTGGTAAACACCGGACCCTTGCGCAGCTTGAACTGCTCGCTGGCGAGGTCGTACACGGCGTGGCCGGTGACGTCGCTGGGCATCAGGTCGGGGGTGAACTGGATGCGCCCGAACTCGCCGCCGAAGCAGCGCGCCAGGGCGCGTACCAGCAGGGTCTTGCCCAGGCCCGGCACGCCTTCGACCAGCACATGGCCGCCGGCGATCAGGGCGCTGAGCACGTCATCGATCACCGCCGTCTGGCCGATCAGGGCCTTCTGCAATTCGGCGCGCAGGGCCTGGGCCAGCTGGCTGGCGCGCTGGCGCTGGAGGTTGGCATTGTTCGCTGCCGGAGCGGCAACGGGCTCGGGGCCTGGCAGTGCCGTGGCCACGGCATCATCGGCGCCGCTGGCGGCGTTGCTGTCCGGCTGTTCGGGAGTCTGTTCGCTCGTCATAGGGCATTCCTGAGGGTTTGCAGGTTGGCGACCTGGCGGGTGAAGTCGGCGGCGGCCAGACGCTGCTGGGGCAACGGCCGCATGGCGTGGCTGATAAAGCTTGAAGGCTGGCGGGTCAGGCGACTGAGCACCTGCCACTGCTCGGCGACGCCGAGGCGTTCGAAACCGGGGTGACGATGGCGCGCGCGGCGCTGGATATCCTGCTGCAAGCCTTGCAGCAGGCTGTGCTGGCCGCCATGGCGGAGCAGGAAGTCGGCGCTGCCGCGCAGATGCTCCTGCAGTTGCCGCCGGCTGCGGCTGGCCGGCAGTTGCAGCGGGCCCTGGCGCATGCCCAGGTGCCACAGGCCGGCGGCCAGCAACAAGGCCAGCGCCGCCAGGGCCTGGGGGAAATGCCGCAGCAGCAGGCTGAGCAGGCCGTCGCGCTCGGCGCGGTGGAGCAGGGTGACCTGGCTGTCCTGGCTCATATACCAGAGCAGCCAGGCGTTGTCGTAGTCGCCGATCTGCTGGTTCTGCCAGATCCAGCTGTCGCTGACCACGCTGATCAGGCCGTCACCATGGTAGAGCTGCAGCAGGTGGGTGGCGGCCGCGCTGTTGGCCCAGGCGTGGGCGCGGTTTTCGGCATCGTATAGATGAAAGTCGGTGGCGAAGCTGAAGTAGGCCGGCGCTTCTTCGTTTTCCAGATAGAGCTGGGTCAGCTCGGGATAGGGGTTGTCGTCTTCGGCCGCTTCAGCGGGCTCGTCCGCCTCTGCTGGTGCTTGTTCGGTGGCGTCTGTCTCTGCGTCTGTCTCGGCTGCGTCGAGGTCTTCGCTCTCGTATTGCTGGATGCCCAGGCTGTCGAGCAGCAGGTCGCCACTCTTGCCTTCTTCCTCATCCCACAGGCGTTCGGCGACGAACAGCAGGTGGCCGCCCTTGGCTGTCCAGGCCAGCAGGCGTTCGGCCTGCTTGGGCGTCATGCGCGCGCGGTCGCCGAGCAGCAGCAGGGTTTGCCCGGCGCTCGGCAGGTTCTTCAATACCTGCAGGCTGTCGGCGCGCTGCACCTGCAGGCCCTGCTTGCGTAGAAAGTGTTCGGCGGCCAGGTAGGGATTGGCCTGGGCTTCGGGGGACGGACCGTGCTCGATGCTTTCTTGGTAGGGTTCCAGGCGGCTCAGCAGGTAGCTGCCGAGCAGGCCGAGGCCCAGCAGCAGGGCGGCGCCCAGCAGCAGTTGGCTGCGCCGGCTCATGCCTGGGCTCCTTGCTCGAACAGGCTGCGCCAGGCGTCGCAGAGTTCTTGCTTGAGGGCCGGCGGCGGCAGGCGATGACCATAGGCCAGGTTCTGCCAGTGGCGGGTCAGTGTCTGGCTGAACTGGCTCAGGCTGTGCTGCTGCAGGCCCTGCACCAGTTGCAGCACTTCGGCCTCGGTGTGCGAGCTGTGCAGCGCCAGCCGCTGCTCATGCAGCAGGCGGCTGAGCAGGGCGCGGTAGAGCAGGCCGAGGGCGGCGCGGGGCTGTTGATCCCAGAGCCGTTCGACCTCGCCGGGAATATCCGCCGGCAGGCTTTGCGGCGCCACTTCCAGGCCGAACAGCTGGCTCGGCGCCTGTGGCGCGTGGCGTTGCGGCAACTTGAGGCGCCCGGCAAAGGCGTTCAGCCACTCGCGATAGCGCCACAGCAGCCAGGCGAGCAGGCCGAACAGCGTGGCCCAGAGCAGCGCTTCGAAGAACAGCGCGATGCTGTCGAGGTTTTTCCACATCTGCGTCAGCTTGAAGAACTTCTCCAGCAGATCGAGGAGGAACTTGCCGTTATCCTCATCCTCATCCGCTTCCTCGGCTGGGCCGAAGCGCCAGCGGGTCACGCTTTCCCGGTGTTCGAAGGGCGGCTGGTCGAGCAGCTGGCCGATGCTCTGCTGCGCCGCCTGGCTGCTCAGGGGTTGCTTGAGCAGGCGCTCGGCCTGCGGGCCCATGGGGTCGGGCGCCGGGCAGCTGCTGGCGGCTTGTTCGGCCGCCATGGCGCTGCTCGGCAACTGGCTCAGCAGCAGTCCGCACCCCAGCAGCAGGGCATAGGCCACGCCGGTCAAGCGCTGGCGCAGCTGGCGGAACACCAGCTCGATATCCCAGGCCTCCAGGGCGGTGCGGCGGTTCAGGTAGAGGGTGAAGCCGCAGGCGACGTAGATCGGTTCCCAAAGGATAAGCACCAGCACATACAGCAGGTTGGACAGATGCTCCAGCCATAGCCAGTCGCCGCTGGCGGCATTGATCAGGCTTTCCCAGCTCCAGTCCAGCTCGATCTGCGCCGGCAGCAGCAAGTAGAACAGGCCGATCAGGCCGAACCAGAGGGCCATTTCCAGATGCACGCCGACCAGGGTCAGCCAGCTGGCGCCGCCGGCATCGCGCTGGCCGAGCACGATCAGGCGCTGGTTGCGCGCCTTGCCGGCCAGACCCTCGAGTTGTTGCACCGGCAGATCGAAACTGCGCGTCGGGCTCAGGCGGCGCCAGGTCAGGCTGGCCAACAACTGCGGCTTGAGCAGCTGCGGCCAAGCCTTGAGCGCCTGCTTGAGGCTGGGGGTGGCGCCGAACAGGGCGTGGGAGAGGATATACAGCGGCAGGCGTTCGAATGCCGGCTTCAGCCACCAGAACAGCAGCACGGCGATGCTCGGGTAATCCCATAGCAGCAGGCACAGCAGGGCGAAGACCGGCAGGGTCAGCAATGCCCAGCTGGCCATCAGCAGGCCGGCATGTCGCTTGGCCAGCAGCACGCCGAGGTCCATGGCTTCCCAGGCGCTGCGCGGGCGGATTGCCACGCTGGCATCAGTCAGGCGCATGGGCACCTCGGCCGGCCAGCAGCAGATAGGCCAAGACCAGCAGCCAGAGCAGGGCGCCGACGCCGTATTTGATGGTCGGGCTGGCCAGACTCATGGACGACCAGTAAGCCTCGATAAAGGCCGCCAGCAGCAGAAACAGAATGACCCCGCCGACCAGTCGCACGCTGCGTCCGGCGGCCAGGCGCAGGGCTTCGCCACGGGGCAGGCGGCCGGGAGCCAGCAGCGCCCAGCCGAGCTTCAGGCCGGCGGCCCCGGCCAGGGCGATGGCGGTCAGCTCGAAGGCGCCGTGGCCGACCACGAAGGACCAGAAGGTTTCGCCATAGCCGAGCTGGGTCAGGTGGCCGGCCACCGCGCCGATCATCAGGCCGTTGAACAGCAGGAAGAACAGGCTGCCGAGGCCCAGCAGCAGGCCGCTGGCGAAGGTCTGAAAGGCGATGCCGATATTGTTCATGATGTAGAAGCCGAACATCATCCAGTCGTCGCCGGAGTCGCGCTCGCCGAAACGGCCGATCCGGCGGGCGTCGGGGTCGTACATCTGCTCCATCTCGGCCACCTGGTCGGGGGCGACCAGGCTGTAGATCAGCTCGGGGAACAGATAGACCAGCACGCCCATGGCCAGCAGGCTGCCGAAGAACAGCAGGCTGGCGGCCACCACGAAACGCCATTCGGCACGCACCAGGCGCGGAAATCCGGCCAGGATAAAGCCCAGCAACTGCGCGCCCAGGGGGCTGCGGTGGCGATAGAACTGCTGGTGGCCGCGCAGGGCCAGTTGCTGCAACTGCTCGATCAGGTGGCCGCTGTAACCGCGGCTCTGGGCCAGGGCCAGGTGCTGGCACAGGCGCCGGTAGTCGGCGGCGAAGCCCTTGCATTGCAGGCGCTCGGCCTTGCCGCGCTCCAGCGCCGCCAGTTGCGCGCTGAAGGCTTGCCAGTCGGCTTGGTGCTGCTGCTCAAACAGGCTCTGTTTCATCTGGGCCCCAACAAGCCGTGGGCGATGCCGTTGAGCTGCTGCTCGGCCTGCGCGGCGGGAACCTGCAAGGGCTCCGCCAGAATCGCGGCCAGTTCCAGGCGGCGGGCGGCGGAGAGGCTGGCGGCGCGTTCGGCGAAACCGAGCAGGGCGCGCTGTTCATTCAGGCTCAGGGCAAAGGGGGCGCGCAGGGGCTCGGCTGGCTCCAGCTTGGGCGCGTTCGGCGCGTTGTCGCGGTACACCACCAGGGTGCCGGCGGCGATATCGCCCAGGCGTTTGAACGCCGGGTGATTGAGGCAACTGAGAATGCCCAGGGCGTAGGCGAACGGCAGCATATCGACGAAGCGCAGCAGGTTGCGTGTCAGCGAGGCGGCCCAGCCGATGGGCGTGCCGTCGTCATGGATCACCCGCAAGCCCATCAGCTGCTTGCCCGGCGAGCGGCCCTGGTTGAGCACCTCGAACAACACCATGTACCACCAGGTCACGAGAAACAGCAGGATGCTGCCCAGGCCCATGCCGAACTGACCGAGCAGGGCCAGCAGGCCAAACATCACGGCCAGCAGCGCCCCGCGAATCAGCAGGTCGATGGCGAAGGCCAGGGCGCGCGGCACCAGGCCCGCCGGACGCAGGATCAGGTCGATGCCTTCGGGGGTTTCCACCCGATAGCGGGTGTCCAGCAACGGGCGTTGAGGGCTGGCGGCAGGCAGGATTGGACTGAGCGGCATCGGCAGACTGCGTCGAGGAAAGCCCGATGCTAGCCAGCAGCAGTGGGCTAAGCAACCTGTCTCCATGCATTCTGCGTTTTAGTTGCCGATTTGCTGGCAGTCTTGGGCCTGAGGCGGCGATGATTAGACTGCATGCGCCCCAGCTTTAGGATCCCACCGTGACTTCCAGCCTTTTTTGGTACGACTACGAAACCACCGGCATCGACCCGCGCCGCGACCGTCCGCTGCAGGTGGCGGGGATTCGTACTGACGAAAACCTCAATGAAATCGGCGAGCCGCTGAATATCTACTGCCAGCCCAGCGACGATATCCTGCCGCACCCGGCGGCCTGCCTGGTCACCGGCATCACGCCGGACAAGCTGGCGCAGCAGGGCTTGGCCGAGGCCGAGTTTATGACCCGGGTGCATGCCGAGCTGTCGCAGCCCGGCACCTGCGGAGTGGGCTACAACAGCCTGCGCTTCGACGATGAAGTCACCCGCTACAGCCTCTATCGCAACTTCTTCGACCCCTATGCCCGGGAGTGGCAGGGCGGCAACAGCCGCTGGGATCTGATCGACCTTGTGCGCACGGCCTATGCCCTGCGCCCGGAAGGCATCGTCTGGCCGCAGGAAGAGGGGCGGGTAACGCTCAAGCTGGAGCGCCTCACCGCGGCCAACGGTATCGAGCATGGCCAGGCCCACGATGCCTTGTCCGATGTGCGCGCCACCATTGCCCTGGCCCGCTTGCTGCGCGCCAAACAACCCAAACTCTACGACTATCTCTATCAATTACGCAGTAAACAGCGAGTGCTGGATCAGGTACGTCTGTTGCAGCCGCAGGTGCATATCTCTGGACGGTTTGCCGGGGCGCGTCATTATCTGGCCGTGGTTTTACCCCTGGCCTGGCATCCGCGTAATCGCAATGCGCTTATCGTTTGCGATTTACAGGCCGATATCGCGCCGCTGCTAAATGAAGATGGCGAAACCCTGCGTCAGCGTTTATATACCCGCCGCGAACAATTGGCCGCCGGCGAATTGCCGGTGCCTTTGAAGTTGCTGCATATCAATCGCTGCCCGGTACTGGCGCCGCTGGCGGTGTTGCGCGGTGAGGATATTCAGCGTTTGCAACTGGATATGCCCTGTTATCAGGCGCGCGCCGAGCAATTGCGCGCCGCTCAGGCGCAATGGCAGGAAAAACTTGCCCTGGTGTATGGCGAAGAACAATTCGCGGCCAATCAGGACCCCGAACAACAGTTGTATGAGGGCTTTATTGGTGATCGCGACCGACGTTTATCCGAGCAATTGCGCCAGGCCGACCCGCAGCGGTTAGCCCAGACTAACTGGCCGTTTGACGATGCACGTTTGCCTGAATTGTTGTTTCGTTATCGCGCGCGCAACTTTCCCGGCAGCTTGAAGGAGGCCGAGCAGCAGCGTTGGCGGACATTCTGCCAGCAGCGCTTAAGCCTGGCGGAATATGGTGCACCTAATACCCTGGCGGACTTCAGCCAGGCTTTGGCCGATATATTCGAGACGCTGCCGGCAGAGCAGCAGGCGATATTGGCCCAGTGGCGCGAGTATGCCGAACAGTTGCGCCAGCGTTATGAGCTGTAAACACTGCGCTGGGCTTGAGTGACGCCCGCGCCGCGGCATAAAAAAACGCCAGCATTGCTGGCGTTTTTTATTTGGCTCTGGCCTTGCAACGGGCTTAGCCCAGCAGGGTAGCCCAGCCTTCTACCACGTCACCGCCCCACTTGGCTTTCCACTCTTTCAGAGTTTTGTGGTTGCCGCCTTTGGTTTCGATAACTTCGCCGGTATTCGGGTTTTTGTACTGCTTAACTTTACGTGCGCGCTTGCTGCCGGTGGTTTTGGCCGGGCGGGCAGTAGCTTTGCCGCTCTTGGCTTCCGGATCGAGCATGGCGATGATATCGCGCAGGGATTTTTGATATTCACCCATCAGGCTGCGCAGTTTGCCTTCGAATTCCAGCTCTTTTTTCAGCTTGTCATCTTGCGACAGGTTTTTCAGGCGCTCTTGCAGTTCTTTGATGGCTTCTTCGGTGGCGCGGTATTCGTTGATCAGCGACATGGGCATTACCTTGTATTCGGCTGGGGGACTAAGTGTTAGCAATAATAGTCAGGCACTTTTCACAAGTAAACCGCTTTGCCGGATTTTTCCAGAGTTTGTATTAGCCGATAACACTAATGTTGCGATTATTAGTCTGCCGCCGCCATGTACTGGTGAAGATATAGAGCGTGGAGTGCCATTGAATAAGTGCCTGCACCTGCCGGCGCGATTGCCGGTGATACAGATTAATCGCCTGTGTGCCCTTGTCAGCGCTATCCGCAGGAATACTGCAGTTTTCCCGCGCTGTGGCTAGAATGGCCGCCTCTATGCAGTCTGCGGAGTATTTCATGCGCACTTTTCGACTGGTCATCGCCTGCCCGGATCGGGTCGGTATCGTGGCCAAGGTCAGTAACTTTCTCGCCACCTATAACGGTTGGATTACCGAAGCCAGTCATCACTCGGATAATCAGAGTGGCTGGTTCTTTATGCGTCATGAAATTCGTGCCGACTCCTTGCCGTTCGATCTGGATGGCTTTCGCCAGGCTTTTGCACCTATTGCCCGCGAGTTTTCCATGGAGTGGCGGGTTACCGACTCGGCGGTGAAGAAGCGCGTGGTGCTGATGGCCAGCCGCGAGTCCCATTGCCTGGCCGACCTGCTGCACCGCTGGCACAGCGATGAGCTCGATTGCGCCATTCCCTGCGTGATTTCCAACCATGACGATCTGCGCAGCATGGTCGAGTGGCACGGCATTCCCTATTTCCATGTGCCGGTCGATCCGCAGGACAAACAGCCTGCGTTCGATGAGGTGGAGCGCCTGGTCAAGGCTCATGCGGCCGACGCCATAGTGCTGGCCCGCTACATGCAAATTCTGCCGGCGCAACTCTGCGCGGAATTTTCCCAACGGGTGATCAATATCCACCACAGCTTTCTGCCCTCGTTCGTCGGCGCCAAGCCCTACCACCAGGCATCGCTGCGCGGGGTCAAGTTGATTGGCGCCACCTCGCACTATGTCACCGAGGAGCTGGATGCCGGGCCGATCATCGAGCAGGACGTGGTGCGTGTCAGCCACCGCGACAGCATCGAAGAGATGGTCAGGCTGGGCAAGGATGTGGAGAAGATGGTGCTGTCCCGTGGTCTACGCTATCACTTAGAAGACCGAGTGCTGGTGCACGACAACAAGACAGTGGTGTTTGACTGAGTTGCGGGTCGTGGATCGGTTTGTTGCATGACAGAGGAGTGTGCTGATGCTCAAGTCAATCAAAGTGCGTGACTATATGACCCGCCATCTGCTGACCTTTCGTCCTGAAATGAATCTGTTCACGGCCATCAATCGCTTGTTGGAGCACCGCGTTTCCGGGGCCCCGGTGGTCGATGGGCAGGGCCACCTGGTCGGTTTGCTCTCGGAGGGTGACTGCTTGCGCGGCATTCTCTCCGGGGCCTACTACGAGTCGGCCGGCGGTGATGTCAGCGCCTATATGACCACCGAGGTGGAAGTCATTTCCCCCGAGGCCGATATCATCGAGGTGTCCGAGCGCTTTCTGCGAGGCCGTCGGCGCCGCCTGCCGGTGGTCGAGGATGGACGTTTGATCGGCCAGGTCAGCCGCAGCGACGTGCTGCGCGCGGTCAAGGAGTTTGCCCAGCACGACCAGGGCCATGAGCAGGAGGCCTGATGAGCACGCCGCTTGAGCGAGGCGCGGCCAAGGCTCCGCCCATAGTCGGTGAGGGCTGTACCCAGCGCTATGATCCGCAGGCTCTAAGCCCGGAGGATGGCTGCGAGTTTGCCGAGGCCGCCGAGTTATGGCGGCAGTTGCAGCAGGATAAGCAACCGCCAACGGACAGCGGCAAGCAGAAATAAAACGGGGCGCTCAGTGAGCGCCCCGTCTGTTTTTAACGCTGCTGGGCCGACGCGCAGCTGATCGTATCCATTCTTAAATACGGAAACTGTCGACGAGCTGCTTGAGGCGCGCGGCTTGCTGTTCCAGGTCGCCGCAGGCGCGCAGGGTGGCGTTGAGGTTTTCCACGCCTTCCTGGTTGAGGGTGTTGATCTCGTTGATATCGACGTTGAGTGACTCGATCACCGAGGTCTGTTCCTCGGTGGCGGTGGCCACCGACTGGTTCATGCCGTCGATCTCGCCGATACGCTGGGTCACGCTGCCCAGGCGCTCGCCTGCCTGGTTGGCGATCTCCACGCTTTCTTCGCTGTAGCGCTGGCTCTCGGTCATGGTGGTGACCGACTCGCGGGAGCCGACCTGCAGTTCCTCGATCATCTTCTCGATTTCCTGCGCCGACTCCTGGGTGCGGTGCGCCAGGTTGCGCACCTCGTCGGCGACCACGGCAAAGCCGCGACCGGCTTCGCCGGCACGGGCGGCTTCGATGGCGGCGTTGAGCGCGAGCAGGTTGGTCTGCTGGGAGATGCTCTTGATCACCTCGAGAATCTGGCCGATGTTCACCGTCTTGCCGTTCAGCGTTTCGATGTGGCCACAGGAGGTGCGGATCTTGCTGGACAGGTCGTTCATCGCGTGGATGGTTTTCTCCACCACCTGACGGCCATCCTCGGCCT
>DASUOY010000551.1:0-7647 GCA_036276395.1 Pseudomonas sp. | reverse complement strand
TGCCTGCTATGGCCACAACAGCTTCTTCAAGGGCAACTACCTGTTCCGCACCTGGACCGACGCCAGCTCGATCATCGACTATCTGGTGTTCGCCAAGCAGTACATCATGCAATGCGAGGAGCGCCACGGCATCGACGCGGTGGAAGACCTGCTGGACTCCTGCCACGCCCTGATGAACTACGGCGTGGATCGCTACAAGCGCCCCTATCCAATTTCCGCCGAGGAAGAACGGCGGCGCATGAAGGACCGCGAAGAGCACCTGCAAAAACAGATCAACGACCTCTGGCGCACCATCCCGAAAAGTGCCAGCAAGGGCGGCGACAAGGACAGCAAACGCTTCCCCGCCGAACCCCAGGAAAACATCCTGTACTTCCTGGAAAAACACGCACCGCTGCTGGAGCCCTGGCAGCGCGAGGTGATCCGCATCGTGCGCAAGATCGCCCAGTACTTCTACCCGCAGCGCCAGACCCAGGTGATGAACGAAGGCTGGGCGACGTTCTGGCACTACACATTGATGAACGACCTGTACGACGAGGGCCTGGTCACCGAAGGCTTTATGATGGAGTTCCTCCAGTCGCACACCAGCGTGGTCTATCAACCGCCCTTCGACAGCCCCTACTACAGCGGCATCAACCCCTACACCCTGGGCTTCGCCATGTACCGCGATATCCGCCGGATCTGCGAGGAACCGACCGAGGAGGACAGGCGCTGGTTCCCCGATATCGCCGGCAGCGACTGGCTCAGCACCCTCAAGTTCGCCATGCGCAGCTTCAAGGACGAGAGCTTTATCCTGCAGTACCTGTCGCCCAAGGTGATCCGTGACCTCAAGTTGTTCAGCATTCTCGACGACGACCAGAAAGACGAACTGGTCGTCCCGGCGATCCACGACGAGCCCGGCTATCAGCAAATTCGTGAAACCCTGGCCGCGCAATACAACCTGGGCAATCGCGAACCCAATGTGCAGATCTGGAGTATCGACCGCCGCGGCGACCGCTCGCTGACCCTGCGCCACCAGCAACACGACCGCAAACCCCTGGGCAACTCCACCGACGAAGTGCTCAAGCACCTGCATCGGCTCTGGGGCTTCGACATTCACCTGGAGGTGATGCAAGGCGACCAGCTGATCGGCACCCAGCACGTGCCGCCGAAAAACGAAGCGGAGCATGACGGCGACTATCCGCGCCTGGATCTGATCATTCCGCCCATTTGATCGGTTGCGCGTCATGTCCAGGGCCACCAGCATGCGCAGCAGTCTCCCCGGGAATGCTGCGATGCGCCTGTTTATCGTATTACTGCTATGCCTCGGCCTGGCCACCTGCAGCAGCCAACTGCCGCGTGTCCAAGTACTCAGCCAGGCGCATGCCGAACTGACGAGGCGCAGCAGTTTCCAGCTGATTGCCGCCGAGCAGGCGGTCAAGGGTGAACTGCCCTTCGCCAGCCGCTATCCCAAGCTTGAACAACTGCTGCGCCAGGGCCTGACCCAGCGCGGCTACCGGGCCAACCCCAGGGCCGATATCCGCGTCTATTACTGGCTGGCCGTGCAGGACAGCCCCCTGGAATTCAAGACCGATGCCGCCCCGCCCACGCAGCTCGGCCCCTATCAGGCCATCCACCAGTTGCGCGACAGCACCGGCACCCTGCGCGTGCGCCTGACCAGCCCCACCCAGCAGGTACTCTGGGAAGGCCTGATCACCACCGGCCTCAGCCCCGAGCGGGACAGCGCCGAACTGCTCGAGCGCGCCACCCAGGCGCTGTTGCAGCAAATCCCCGCCGCCAGCCGTTAACCCACTCGTCATGGCCGCCCGTGCCGCCCAACCGTTATGCTGTAGGGCTACGGAGGAGCAGCCATGCAGATTTACAAAGTGGGCGGCGCGGTGCGCGACCGCCTGTTGGGCCGCGAGATCAGCGAAATCGACTGGGTGGTGGTGGGCGCCAGCGCCGAGCAGATGCTGGAGTTGGGCTATCGCCCCGTAGGCGCGGACTTCCCGGTGTTTCTCCACCCGCAAAGCGGCGAGGAATACGCCCTGGCGCGCACCGAGCGCAAGAGTGGGCGCGGCTATGGCGGCTTCACCTTCTACGCCAGCCCGGACGTAACCCTGGAACAAGACCTGATCCGCCGCGACCTCACCGTCAACGCCATGGCCGAGGATGAGCAAGGCCAGCTGTACGACCCCTACGGCGGCCAGCATGACCTGGCGAACAAGCTGCTGCGCCATGTCTCCCCGGCATTCGCCGAGGACCCGCTGCGCGTGCTGCGCGTCGCCCGCTTCGCCGCCCGTTACGCGCCGCTGGGCTTTCGCGTCGCGCCCGAGACCCTGGAGCTGATGCGTCAGCTGAGCGAGTCCGGAGAGCTCAACGCACTGACGCCCGAGCGCAGCTGGAAGGAAATCTCCCGCGCGCTGATGGAGCCGCGACCGGATGTGTTTATCCAGGTGCTGCACGACTGCGGCGCGCTCAAAGTACTGCTACCCGAGGTCGACGCGCTGTTCGGCATACCGCAACCGGCCGCCCACCACCCGGAGATCGACACCGGCGTGCATGTGCTGAGCGTGCTGCACCAATGCGCCGAACACCAGCAACCCTTGAGCGTGCGCTGGGCCTGCCTGCTGCACGATGTCGGCAAGGGCCTGACGCCCGCGGCCGACTGGCCGCGGCATATCGCCCATGAAAGCCAAGGGCTGCCGCTGATCCGCGCGATCAATCAGCGCTGCAAGGCGCCCAAGGACTGCCAGGAACTGGCCCTGCAAGTCGGCGAATACCATACCCACTGCCACCGCGCCCTGGAGCTGAAGGCCTCGACCCTGCTGGAGCTGCTGCAGGGTTTCGACGCCTTTCGCCGCCCGCAGCGTTTCGCGGAATTTATCGCCGCCTGCGAGATGGATGCCCGCGGCCGCCTTGGCCTGGAACAGCGCGACTACCCGCAAGCCGCTTATCTGTTGGGCGCCATGCAGGCGGCCCGAGCAGTGGCGGTGCAGCCCCTGCTCGCGCGGGGGTTGCAAGGGGCGCAGCTCGGTGAGGCCCTGCAGGCCGAGCGCCTGCAGGCTTTGCGCCGCTATCGCCAGGCACCGCCGAAGGGGTGAAGCCCCTGGCATCGCAAACACCTGCCTGTTAGGCTGCAGCCCTTGCCGCACTAGGGCTGCACGCACCTTAAGAATAATTTTGACGCCAAAAAATTGAGGCCAGATATAAGGCCAGCCCAGGTGCGCCCAGCATTCTGAGCAGCCAGGCCGGAGACCAAACTTTGCCGCCCTGTTTCACCCACCTGCGCTATGCCTGCTACGGCCTGCTAGCACTGCTACCCGCCCTGCTCCAGGCCGCCCCAGCCAGCGAGAGCAACAGCGCCACCCTGCGCGCCCACAAAGTTGCCCAGGTGGTGCACGGCATCCTCAGCTATACGCGCTGGCCACAACAGCCGAAAACCCTGCACCTGTGCATTATCGCCCCAACCGAATATGCCGACCTGCTATGGCAGGACAACCATCTGGAAACGCCTCAGCCGGTGCAGACAACCCGCCTGCTGAGTGACAGCCCATTGCTGGAAACCGACTGCCAGGCGGTTTATCTCGGCGTCCTCGGCGAGAGTGAACGGCAGGCCCTGTTCGCCCGCCTGGTCGGCAAGCCCATCCTGACCATCAGCGAAACCACCCGTGAGTGCAGTGAGGGCAGCCTGTTCTGCCTGGGCATTGCCGATGAACGCGTCGCCTTCAAGGTCAACCTGGATACGGTGGCCCGCAGCGGCCTGCGCATTCATCCCAACGTACTGCAATTGGGCAAACGCGCCGAGGCCAAGCAGTGAACCGCCGCAAGCCCGACCCCAGCCGCACGCGCCCAACCCTGCGGCGCCTGCTGCACAGCGCCCACCTGCGCGTCGCCCTGTTGGCCATGGGCCTGACCAGCCTGTCACTGACCCTGGTCAGCCTGCTGGCGCTGAGCAGCTACGCCAATCACAACCTGCAGCTGATCGCCCGCTCCCTGGCCTATACCCTGGAAGCCGCGGTGGTGTTCGATGATCGCATCGTCGTGCAGGAAACCCTGGAGCAGATCGGCAGAACCGAGGAAATCGCCCAAGCCAGCGTCTTCGATAGAAACGGTAAGCGAATTGCCAGCCTGGATGCCTCCAGCCAGGGCCTGCTCAGCAACACCGAGCAACTGATCGCGCGCCTGCTGCTGCCGCAGACGGTGGTTCAGCCGATCACCCATCAAGGCCAGCCCATCGGCGAACTGCACCTCAGCGCTCAAGGCACCACCCTGCTCCGCTTCCTCCTCGGCGGCCTGCTGGGCCTGCTCGCCAGCCTGGCGCTCAGCGCCCTAGGCGCGGCCTATGGCTCGCGCCGCATGCAACGGGCCATCACCCAGCCACTGCGCAACCTGTCCCACGTGGCCCACAGCATCTCCATCGACCGCACCTTCAACCAGCGCGTGCCGGCCACCCATATCGCCGATCTCAACGAACTGGCCGAGGACTTCAACTCCCTGCTCGACCAACTGGAAAGCTGGCAACACCAGCTACAGCGCGAAAATGCCTCGCTGGCCCACCAGGCCAGTCACGACACCCTCACTGGGCTTTCCAATCGCGCCTTTTTCGAATCACGCCTACTCGGCGCCATGCGCGAAGCCCGCGACAGCCAGACACAGATGGCCGTGCTGTTTCTCGACAGCAACAAGTTCAAGGAAATCAACGACCGCCTGGGTCACGCCGCCGGGGATGCGGTGCTGATCGCCATCGCCCAGCGCCTGCGCAGCCAGTTGCGCGAGGGCGACCTGGTGTCACGCCTGGGCGGCGACGAGTTTGCCGTGCTGCTCAAGCCCATCCACGGCGAGCAGGACGCCCTGCTGATCGCCGACAAGATCATCGACAGCATGCGCAGCCCCATCGAGCTGCCAGAGGGCGGCCGCATCACCACCTCATTAAGTATCGGCATCGCCCTCTACCCCGAGCATGCCGACAGCCCCGAAGCCCTGGTACACGAAGCGGATGTCGCCATGTACCACGCCAAGCGCAGTCAGGGCGGGAGAAAGCTGGCCAACCACGAGTTATCGACCCACTGAAAAGGAGCTTCACCTTGCGCACCTTCTTGCGATTCGTATTGATCGGTCTGCTCAGCGCCACCCTACTGGCCGGCTGCCAGAGCAGCCCCAAGGGCCTCAGTGCCGAACAGGTGGCGGTGCTCAAGCAACATGGTTTCCAGTGGACGGATCAGGGCTGGGAGCTGGGCCTGTCCGGCAAGGTGCTGTTCGATACCGACTCGGAAGTGGTTTCCAGTACCAGCAGCGTGCAACTGCGCAACATCACCCAGGCGCTGCTGGGGGTAGGAATCAACCAGTTGAGCCTGGAAGGCCATACCGACAATGTCGGGCAGCCCGCCTATAACCAGCAGCTGTCGCTGCGCCGCGCCCAGGCGGTGGCCGGCGTCATGCAAGACGCGGGGATGGATGCCGGGCTTATCCAGACTCGCGGCATGGGCCAGAGCAAGCCGATTGCCGACAATGCCACCGCCGAAGGCCGCAGCGAAAACCGCCGGGTGGCGATTATCGTCAGCGCGCCCTGATCAGGATTTGGCCGGATACTCGGCGCATAGCGCCTCCGGCGTCAGCTGCTGCTCACGCCAGCTAAAGGCCACCGGCCACAACTGCTGCTCGATCTGCGCCGCCTGCCACAGCTCGGCAAAGCTGCGCTGCTGCGCCGGATGCAGGGTATCCGGCGCCAGCAACGCCAGCGGCCAGAGCACGAAGGCGTTCTTGAGGATTTCCGCGCGCGGCAGGATCAGCCCGTCGAAGTTGCCGACCAGATCGCCGTACAGCAGCACGTCGATATCCAGCGGCAGGCCCTTGCGCTCGGGGGCGTAGCGGCCGTTGTCGGCCTCGATAAACTTCAACCGGCGGTCCAGTTCACCCAGCGGCAGCTCGCTATAGCCAGCCACCACCAGATTGAAAAAGGGCCCGCTCTTGATGCCCACCGCCTGGCTTTCGAATACCGGCGAGCAGCGCATCTGGCTGAGCACGCCAGACAAGGCATCGAGGCCGGCACGCAGATGCACTTCGCGCTCGATATTGCTACCCAGGCCCAGCAGAACGGGAGTTAGCGACATCCGCGCTCGATCTCCACGCCCACCCCACCGCTGGCCGCCGGCACTGCGCCGGGCTTGGTCAGCTTGAGGCGCACCCAGGGGATCTGAAACTCCGCCATCAACAACTCGACCAGCCGCTCGGCGAAGGTTTCCACCAGGATAAACTGCGACTCGCTGGCAAAGGCCTGAACCCGCTGCGACAACTTGGCGTAATCCAGGGCCTTGTCCAGATCATCGCCGGCGGCGGCCGGGCGGTTGTCCCAGCCCAGATACAGATCCAGGCGCAAGCACTGGCGAATGGTGCGCTCCCAGTCGTAGGCACCTATCACCGTATCGACTTCCAGCCCCTCGATAAAAACTGTGTCCAAGCACGCTCTCCGCGGCACGACAATACTGGCGCACCTAGTTAGAATCGGGGCTCCCTTGCCCCGGAATGGATACCATGTTTTGGCTGTTGGCGCTCCTCGCCTACCTGCTCGGCTCGCTGTCCTTCGCCATCCTGCTCAGCCGCTTGAGCGGCGGCCCTGACCCCCGCGCCAGCGGCTCGGGCAACCCCGGCGCCACCAATATGCTGCGGGTGGCCGGCAAACGCCTGGCCATCCTCACCCTGCTCGGCGACCTGCTCAAAGGCTGGCTGCCCGTACTGATCGCGGCGCTGCTCGGTTTCAACCTGCAACAGCAAGCCTGGATCGGCCTGGCAGCGGTTATCGGTCACCTCTACCCGGTATATTTTCGCTTTCGCGGCGGCAAGGGTGTCGCCACCTCTGCCGGCATGCTGCTGGGCCTCTACCCACCAGCCGCCCTACTGGCCATTGCCGCCTGGCTACTGACCTTTGTCCTGACGCGCACCAGTTCACTGGCGGCGCTGATCGCCACGCCCCTGACCCTGCCGCTGCTGGCCTGGCAACAACCGGCTGCTTTGCCGCCGGTCAGCGTACTCTGCGGCCTGATCGTCTGGCGCCACCGGAGCAACTTACGCGATCTGTTTGCCGGCCGTGAACGGCATTTCTAAGCAACCGAGCCTGGCAATGCCTTAGCCAAGCGCCGGCAACTGCTCCATCGGCCAGCGCGCCTGCACCTTGATGCTCAGGTCTTCATGCTGCCCGGCCAGTAAACGCTGACAGCCAGCGTAGGCGATCATCGCCCCATTGTCGGTACAAAAAGCCGGCCGCGCGTAGAACACCTTGCCCTTCAGCTCGCCCAGCATCCGCTCAAGCGACTGGCGCAGCGCCTGATTGGCACTCACCCCACCGGCGATCACCAGACTGTTGAGACCGGTCTGCTTGAGCGCCCGCTTGCACTTGATGGTCAGCGTCTCCACCACCGCCTGCTGGAACGCCAGGGCGATATCGCAACGGGTCTGCTCGGAGTCGTCGCCCGCCTCACGGCACTGCTGCCAGGTATTCAGGGTAAAGGTCTTCAGGCCGCTGAAACTGAACTCCAGGCCCGGCCTGTCGGTCATCGGCCGCGGAAACTTGAAGCGTCCCGGCGTGCCCAGCTGCGCCAGTCGCGCAATTTCCGGCCCGCCTGGATAGGGCAGCCCCATCAGCTTGGCGGTCTTGTCGAAAGCCTCGCCGGC
>DASUOY010000550.1:0-10677 GCA_036276395.1 Pseudomonas sp. | reverse complement strand
AACTAACAAGCCACGCTGGAAACCAGGCGTGGCTTGTTAGTGAATGAATTATGGCGGTGCGGGACCGGCCAAAGGCCGCGCAGTATACCGTAAAGCCAGGGCTGGCGAGCATCCGGCATAACCGTTTGTCGAGGGCCGCCTGGCCCGGTCGCAATGGCCAGCGGCATAGTTCTTGCCTTGTTCAGAACACCTTGAGCCGTTGCGGTTGATGCTGATGTTGCATGCCCACCTGACCACCCTGCATGTGGTCTCGCTGATTCTCGAAGCCTTCGCCGCCCACCCCGAACTGACCGAGCAGCTGTTGGCCGGCAGCGGCATAGCCGCGGCCGACCTGGGCTGCGCCGACACCCGCATCACCCGCACCCAGGAGCAGCAGGTGTGCGCCAATGCCCTGAATCTGCGCAGCGATCTGGGCCTGGAGCTGGGCCGGCGCATGCACGTGTCGGCCTATGGCATGGTCGGTTACGCCGCGCTGTCCAGTGCCACCTTTGGTGACGCCTGGCAGATGATGCTGCACTACCCGGCCCTGCTCGGCACCTATTTCCAGCTGGACCTGCAGATCGAGGGCGAGCTGGCCTGGGTCAGCGCCAGCGACTACCAGCAGGCCCCGGCCCTGGAAATATTCAACCTGGAAATGTGCCTGGCCTCGCTCAAGCTGATCTGCGACGACCTGCTCGGTCGCCCCCTGGAACTCAGCGCCGCGCAGTTCAGTTACGCCGAGCCGGCCTATAGCCGGCGCTACCCGCTGAGCTTCGCCTGCCCGCTGCAGTTCAATGCCCCGCGCAATGCCTTCGCCTTCCCCGCCACCTGGCTGCAGCGCCGCCTGCCCCTGGCCGACCCGGTCACCCACAACGAGATGCTCGCCCGCTGCCGCAAGCAGAATGCCGAGTTCACCACCCGCCAGGCCTGGCTGGCGCGGGTACGCCAGCTGCTCGGCGAACAGCTCAGCACGCCGCCCGGCCTGGAGCTGCTGGCGCAGCAACTGCACTGCTCGCCGCGCACCCTGCGCCGCCATCTGCAGGAACTCGGCACCCACTACCAGGAACTGCTCGACGAGCTGCGTTTCGAACAGGCGAAAAGCCTGCTGAGCCAGGAAGACTGGCCCATCTGCCGCATCGCCGAACACCTGGGCTTTAGCGAAACCGCCAGCTTCCGCCACGCCTTCCAACGCTGGAGCGGCGTACCGCCCAGCCGTTTCCGGGCGTAGGGGCTCCCTGCGCACCAGCCCTTTGTAGGCCTGCCCAGGTGCGCACGGCGCACCCTACGCGCTGCGGCCATAAAAAATGGCCACTTCGATCCCCTTTTGGCCGTTGCCAGCGTTCATCCCCGGCGCCGGCAGGCGAACAATGGTTGCCAGCACAACCAGCCGGGAGCCAACCAATGCTGACCTTTTACAGCGACGACCATCACCTGCACCACGGCAGCTGCGAGCTGATCGACGGCCAGCTGATGCCCTGTTTCGAGAAGCCGCAACGCGCCGACCATATCCTGGCCCGGGTCAAGGATCGCCGCATCGGCGAGATCCGCCCGCCCCGCGACTTCGGCCGCGCGCCGATTGAGCGCATTCACAGCGCCGCCTACCTGGACTTCTTCCAAGGTGCCTGGAGCCGCTGGGTCGCTCAGGGCGGCAAGGGTGATCTGCTGCCCTTCACCTGGCCGGCGCGCACCCTGCGCGCGGTGATCCCCAAGGACCTGCACGGCCAGCTCGGCTACTACAGCTTCGACGGCGGCGCGCCGATCACCGCCGGCACCTGGCAGGCCGCCTACAGCGCCGCGCAAGTGGCCCTTAGCGCCCAGGCCGAGATCGCTGCCGGCGCCCAGAGCGCCTTCGCCCTGTGCCGCCCGCCAGGCCACCATGCCGCCGGCGAGCTGATGGGCGGCTACTGCTACCTGAACAACGCCGCCATCGCCGCCCAGGCCTTTCTCGACCAGGGGCGCAAGCGCGTGGCCATCCTCGATGTCGACTATCACCACGGCAACGGCACCCAGGACATCTTCTACAGCCGCGATGACGTGCTGTTCGCCTCCATCCACGGCGACCCGGCCGAAGAGTTCCCGTTCTTCCTCGGCTATAGCGACGAGCGCGGCGAGGGCGCTGGCGAAGGCTGCAACCATAACTACCCACTGCCCATGGGCAGCCCCTGGGAAGTCTGGAGCGCGGCGCTGGACGATGCCTGCCAGCGCATCGCCGAGTACGGCGCCGAGGTGATCATCGTGTCGCTCGGGGTGGACACCTTCAAGGACGACCCGATTTCCCAGTTCAAGCTCGACAGCCCGGACTACCTGGCCATGGGCAAGCGCATCGCCGCCCTGGGCAAGCCGACCCTGTTCGTGATGGAAGGCGGCTACGCTGTGGAAGCCATTGGGGTCAACGCGGTGAATGTTTTGGAAGGCTTCGAGGGCGCTTAAGCCTTTATCAACTACACAGGGGTGAACACAATGAAAACAATCCAACACCTGCTTACCGCCACAATCTGCGGCGCCGCCCTGCTGGCCGCCACCGCCCAGGTGCACGCCACGGAGCAAAAGCCGCGCGAGTTGCGCGTGTACAACTGGGCCGACTATATGCTGCCGTCGGTGCCCAAGGAGTTTCAGGCCAAGAGCGGCATCCAGCTGACCTGGGACGTGTTCGACACCAACGAGGCGCTGGAGGCCAAGCTGCTGACCGGCAACTCCGGCTACGACCTGGTGGTGCCGACCAATACCTTCCTCGATACCCAGATCAAGGCCGGCGTGTTCCAGACCCTGGACAAGAGCAAGCTGCCCAACTGGCAGCACCTGGACCCCGGCCTGCTCAAGCTGATGACCGCCAACGACCCCGGCAACCAGTACGCCGTGCCCTATATGTACGGCACCGTACTGATCGGCTTCAACCCGGACAAGGTCAAGGCCGTGCTGGGTGCCGATGCGCCGGTGGACAGCTGGGACCTGCTGTTCAAGGAAGAAAACATCAGCAAGCTCAAGCAGTGCGGCGTGGCCATGCTCGACTCCCCCGGCGATATCCTGCCGATCGCCCTGCACTACCTGGGCCTGGACCCCAACAGCACCAAACCTGAGGACTACGAAAAAGCCAGCGCGCTGATGCTGAAGATCCGTCCCTACGTCGCCTACTTCCACTCGGCCAAATACATGACCGATATCGCCAACGGCGATATCTGCGTGGCCATCGGCTACTCGGGCAGCTTCTACCAGTTCGCCAACCGCGCCAAGGAAGCCGGCAACGGCGTGGTGGTCGACTGGCGCCTGCCCAAGGAAGGCGCGCCGCTGTGGTACGACTCCTTCGCCATTCCGAAAAGCGCGAAGAACGTCGCCGAGGCCCACGAGTTCCTCAACAACCTGCTCGACCCGAAAGTGGTGGCGCCGATTTCCGACTTCCTCGGCTACCCCAACCCGAACAAGGACGCCATGCCCCTGGTGGGCGCGGAAATCCGCGACAACCCCGGCCTGACCCCGACCGCCGAGGCGCAGAAGACCCTCTACGTGCTGCAACCGCTGCCGCAGAAGATCGAACGGGTGCGCACCCGGGTGTGGAACACCATCAAGTCCGGTACCTGATGGCTACAAGCGCCGTTCGGTTTTCCGAATGCCCAGCCGCTGAAAAGTCGCCCAGCCGAACGGCTGGGCGTTTTTCATTCCTCTACCAATAAAATTTAGTATTATCTTTCAATAGCTTACGCAATCAATAAAAGCCTCGATGGCCTGGCATGCATCCTGCTCCCTGTACTGGCAGGAATGCGATAGCTCTTCCAAGCCAGCGGCCCAGCCGCCATAACAACAACATCGAGGAAATGATTGATGCGTATTGTCCCCCGCGTACTCGGCGCCGCCATTGCCGCCGCCCTGATTGCCAGCCCGGCCCTGGCCACTGAACTGACCGGCACCCTGAAGAAGATCAAGGAATCCGGCAGCATCACCCTCGGCCACCGCGACGCCTCCATTCCCTTCTCCTATTTCGGCGACAACCCGCAGCAGCCGGTGGGCTACTCCCATGACCTGCAGCTGAAAGTGGTCGAGGCGCTCAAGCAGGAGCTGAACCTCCCCGAACTCAAGGTGCGCTACAACCTGGTCACCTCGCAGACCCGCATCCCGCTGGTGCAGAACGGCACCGTGGACCTGGAATGTGGCTCCACCACCAACAATATCGAGCGCCAGCGCCAGGTCGATTTCTCGGTCGGCATCTTCGAAGTCGGCACCCGCCTGCTGGCCAAGAAAACCGCCGGCGTCAGCGACTTCGCCGACCTCAAGGGCAAGAACGTGGTGACCACTGCCGGCACCACCTCCGAGCGCCTGCTGAAAATCATGAACGCCGAGCAGCAGATGGGCATGAACATCATCTCGGCCAAGGACCATGGCGAGTCCTTCCTGATGCTCGAATCCGGCCGCGCCCTGGCCTTTATGATGGACGACGCCCTGCTCTACGGTGAAATGGCCAAGGCCAAGAACCCCAATGACTGGGCCGTGGTCGGCACGCCGCAGTCCTTCGAGATCTACGGCTGCGTGATGCGCAAGGGCGACCCGGCGTTCAAGCAGGTGGTCGACCGCGCCATCAGCGCCACCTATAAGTCCGGCGAAATCAGCGCCATCTACGACAAGTGGTTTATGCAGGCGATTCCGCCGAAGAACCTCAACCTCAACTTCCCCATGAGCGATGAGCTGAAAAAGCTGATCGCCGCGCCCACCGACAAGTCTGCCGAGCAGATTTGACCCGGTGTACCGCCCCGGCTTCACAAGAGCCGGGGCGGCAATCGTAGAACGGGTTTTACCCGCCTACGGTTTTCCTCCTGATGGATAAGGGGCACAGCCGCTACCCGCGGCTGGAGCACGCCGCTGCGCGCTCGGCCCCCTCCAACCCAAGCTTTAGCCACACGGGGGTTCACCCATATGAACTACAACTGGGACTGGGGCATCTTTCTCAAGTCCACCGGCATCGGCAGCGAAATCTACCTGGACTGGTTCCTCACCGGCCTGGGCTGGACCGTCGCCATCGCCCTGGCGGGCTGGATCATCGCCCTGGCGCTGGGCTCGCTGCTCGGCGTTATGCGTACGGTGCCGAACCGCTGGGTTTCCGGCATCGCCACCAGCTATGTGGAAATCTTCCGCAACGTGCCGCTGCTGGTGCAGCTGTTTCTCTGGTACTTCCTGGTGCCCGACCTGCTACCCGAGCCGCTGGAAATCTGGTTCAAGCAGGACCTGAGCCCCGCCACTTCGGCCTACCTCAGCGTGGTGGTGTGCCTCGGCCTGTTTACCGCGGCGCGGGTCTGCGAACAGGTGCGCACCGGCATCCAGGCGCTGCCCAAGGGCCAGGCCGCCGCGGCCCGCGCCATGGGTTTCCGGCTGCCGCAGATCTATGCCTATGTGCTGCTGCCCCAGGCCTACCGGATCATTATTCCGCCGCTCACCAGCGAGTTTTTGAACATCTTTAAGAACTCCTCGGTGGCGTCCCTGATCGGCCTGATGGAGCTGCTGGCGCAGACCAAGCAGACCGCCGAGTTCAGCGCCAACCTGTTCGAAGCCTTCACCCTGGCCACGCTGATCTACTTCACCCTGAACATGAGCCTGATGCTGCTGATGCGTAAGGTCGAACGCCGCGTCGCGGTGCCGGGGCTGATCGCCATGGGAGCTAAATAATGGATTTTTCCGCAATCATCCCGGCCCTGCCGGGCCTGTGGGACGGCCTGTTGATGACCCTACAGCTGATGCTGCTCGGCGTGCTCGGCGGCGTCGTGCTGGGCACCGCCCTGGCCCTGGCGCGGCTGTCGCACAACAAGTGGCTGGCCAATGCCGCGGCCACCTACGTCAACTACTTCCGCTCCATTCCGCTGCTGCTGGTGATCACCTGGTTCTACTTTATGGTGCCGTTCATCCTGCGTGCGATCACCGGCGAGGACAGCCCCGTGGGCGCGTTCAGCTCCTGCCTGGTGGCCTTCGTGATGTTCGAGGCGGCCTACTTCTGCGAGATCGTGCGCGCCGGCATCCAGGCCATTCCCCGTGGCCAGATGGGCGCCGCCAGCGCCCTGGGCATGAGCTACGCGCAGAGCATGCGGCTGATCATCCTGCCCCAGGCCCTGCGCAAGATGACCCCGCTGCTGTTGCAGCAGAGCATCATCCTGTTTCAGGACACCTCGCTGGTCTACACCGTGGGGTTGATGGACTTTCTCAATGCCGCGCGCTCGCGTGGCGACATCATCGGCCAGGCCCATGAGTTTCTGATCTTCGCCGGCCTGGTCTATTTCACTATCAGCTTTGCCGCCTCGCTGCTGGTCAAGCATCTGCAAAGAAGGTTAGCCGTATGATCTCGATCAATAACGTCAACAAGTGGTACGGGGACTTCCAGGTGCTGACCGATTGCAGCACCGAGGTGAAGAAAGGCGAAGTGGTGGTGGTGTGCGGGCCGTCCGGCTCGGGCAAGTCGACCCTGATCAAGTGCGTCAACGCCCTGGAGGCCTTCCAGCAGGGTGACATAGTGGTCGACGGCACCTCCATCGCCGCCAAGACCACCAACCTGCCCAAGCTGCGCTCGCGGGTCGGCATGGTGTTCCAGCACTTCGAGCTGTTCCCGCACCTGTCCATCGCCGAGAACCTCTCCATCGCCCAGGTCAAGGTGCTCGGTCGCAGCAAGGCCGAGGCCAACGAGAAGGGCCTCAAGCTGCTCGAGCGGGTCGGCCTCGCCGCCCACGCGCACAAGCACCCCGGCCAGCTCTCCGGCGGCCAGCAGCAACGGGTGGCGATCGCCCGCGCCCTGGCCATGGACCCGGTGGTGATGCTGTTCGACGAACCGACCTCGGCACTCGACCCGGAAATGGTCAACGAGGTGCTGGACGTGATGGTGCAGCTGGCCCAGGAAGGCATGACCATGATGTGCGTGACCCACGAGATGGGCTTCGCACGCAAGGTGGCCGACCGGGTGATCTTTATGGACGCCGGGCAGATAGTCGAAGACTGCCCCAAGGAAGAGTTCTTCGGCGACGTCAGCGCCCGCTCCGAACGCGCCCAGCAATTCCTGGCGAAGATCCTCCAGCACTGATGCGCGCGCCTGGGTAAACCTAGGATGGGTTGAGCGCAGCGCTACCCATGCTGCCCGATTGATGGGTTACGCCTGCGGCTAACCCATCCTACCCAGCCAGGGATTACTGTGATGCAATGTTCCACCGCCCGCCTTAGCGCCGTGCCGCCAGCCCTGACCGTGAAACCGCGCCTCGCTCGTCTCCTGTTGCTGATTCTGCTGATGCTCCTGCTGGTGCTCGGCTGCGGTTACGCGGGCTATCGCATCAGCGAGCGCTTCGGCATCCGCGCCCTCGGCGAAAACGGCGAACGCCAGCTGGAACTCAACGCCCGCGCGGTGGAAAGCGAGATCACCAAATACACCTACCTGCCCAGCCTGCTGGAGCTGGAATACAACGTCGGCCGCCTGCTGCAGACCCCCACCAACTACCGCCGGCAGCTGGTCAACGACTACCTGGAAGGCCTCAACCAGCGCAGCGGCAGCCTGGCCATCTATGTGCTGGACCGCGCCGGGCGGGTGCTGGCCACCAGCAACTGGCGCACGCCCAACAGCTACCTGGGTGAAGACCTGTCGTTTCGCGCCTATTTCCAGGACGCCATCCAGGGCAAGCCGGGGCGCTTCTACGGCATCGGCAGCACCACCGGCGAGCCCGGCTACTACCTGGCCCACGGCCTGAAAAGCGGCGAGCGGATCATCGGCGTGGCGGTGGTCAAGGTGCGCCTGGACAGCCTCGAGCAACGCTGGCAGCGCGCCCGCCTGGAGGCCTATGTCAGCGACGAGAACGGCATCATCATCCTCGCCAGCAACCCGGCGCGGCGGCTCAAGGCCATCAACCCGCTGGGGCCGAACACCCGCGAGCGCCTGGCGCGCAGCCTGCAATACCACTGGTTTGCCCTGGAAGAATTGCAGCCGCTGGCGCGCCGCGACCTCGGCAACGGCCTGGAACAGCTCAGCTTCGCCGCCAGCCAGGACAGCGGCCAGGCGGGCGAGGCGATCAACTACCTGGCGCAGCGCCGCCCGCTGGATGACACGCCCTGGCACCTGACCCTGCTCACCCCGCTGCAGGACCAGCGCCGCGCCGCCATCAGCCACGGCCTGCTCGCCGCCGTGGCCTGTGCCCTGCTGCTGCTCCTGGCCCTGGTGCTGAACCAGCGGCGCAAGGTGATCGCCACCCGCCTGGCCGCCCGCGAGGCGCTGGAGCAGGCCAACAACGAACTGGAGCGCAAGATCGCCGAACGCACCGCCGACCTGCAGGCCAGCAACCTGCGCCTGCAGGCCGAAGTGCGCGAGCGCCAGCAGGCCGAAACCACCTTGCGCCAGGCCCAGGACGAGCTGGTCCAGGCCGGCAAGCTGGCGGTGATCGGGCAGATGTCCACCAGCATCGCCCATGAGCTGAACCAGCCCCTGGCGGCGCTGCGCACCCTGTCCGGCAATACCGTGCGCTTCCTCGCCCGCGGCGCGCTGGATGTAGCCAGCAGCAACCTGCAAACCATAGGTGAGCTGGTCGATCGCATGGGCAAGATCACCGCCAGCCTGCGCGCCTTCGCTCGCCGCGGCAGCGACCGCGGCGAAGCCAACCTGGGTCAGGCGGTGGACGCCGCACTGTTCCTCCTCGACAGCCGCCTGCAGGAGGAACGTCCGCAGCTGCATCGCGACTCGCCAGAGGAGCAGGCCGCCGTCCACCTGGCCATCGAGCAGACGCGCCTGGAGCAGATCCTGGTCAACCTGCTCGCCAACGCCCTGGACGCCATCAGCGAACAGCCCGACCGCCAGCTCTGGCTCAGCGGCCAGGTCGACGGCGCGCACTACCTGCTGACCGTGCGCGACAACGGCCCGGGCATCCCCGCGGAGGTGCGCGCGCACCTGTTCGAGCCCTTCTTCACCACCAAGCCCGGGGAAAAAGGCCTGGGCCTGGGCCTGACCCTGTCCGCCAGCCTGGCCGCCGCCGCCGCCGGCAGCCTGACCGTGCAACACCCGGACAGCGGCGGCACCGCCTTCGTCCTGAGCCTGCCGCTGCTCGCCCACTCAACCGCGGAGAACGACCGCCATGCCTGAAGCCCTGAGCGTACTGATAGTCGAGGATGACCCCCATGTACTGCTCGGCTGCCAGCAGGCCCTGGCCCTGGAGGATATTCCCAGCGAGGGGGTGGCCAGCGCCGAGGAAGCCCTGCAACGCATCGACGCGAATTTCGCCGGCATAGTTGTCAGCGATATCCGCCTGCCCGGCATCGACGGCCTGCAACTGCTGACCCGCCTCAAGCAGCGCGACCCCAGCCTGCCGGTGCTGCTGATCACCGGCCACGGTGATATCGGCATGGCGGTGGGTGCCATGCGTGATGGCGCCTACGACTTTATCGAGAAGCCCTTCTCCCCCGAGCGCCTGGTCGAAGCCTGCCGCCGCGCCCTGGAGCAACGCGGCCTGGCCCGCGAGGTGTCGGCGCTGCGCCGCCAATTGGCCGGCCGCCAGGCCCTGGAACAGCGCCTGATCGGCCATTCCGCGGCCATGCAGCAACTGCGCGAGCTGATCGCCAACGTCGCCGACACCGCGGCCAATGTGCTGATCGAGGGCGAAACCGGCACCGGCAAGGAACTGGTGGCGCGCTGCCTGCACGACTTCAGCCGGCGCCAGGCCAAGCCCTTTGTCGCCCTCAACTGCGGCGGCCTGCCGGAGAACCTGTTCGAAAGCGAGATCTTCGGCCACGAGGCCCACGCCTTTACCGGCGCGAGCAAGCGGCGCATCGGCAAGATCGAGCACGCCAACGGCGGCACGCTGTTTCTCGACGAGGTCGAGAGCATGCCGCTAAGCCTGCAGATCAAACTGCTGCGGGTGCTGCAGGAACACAGCCTGGAGCGCCTCGGCTCGAACCAGAGCGTGACGGTGGATTGCCGGGTGATAGCCGCGACCAAGGCCAACCTGGAGCAGCAGGGCCGCGCCGGGCAGTTTCGCAGCGACCTCTACTACCGTCTCAACGTGGTGACCCTGGCGCTGCCGCCGCTGCGCGAACGGCGCGAGGATATCGCCCTGCTGTTCGAGCATTTCCTCCAGCTGGCGGCGCTGCGTTTCGACCGGGTGGCCCCGCAACTGGACCGCCAGACCCTGACCCGCCTGATGGCCCACGACTGGCCGGGCAACGTGCGCGAGCTGCGCAACGTCGCCGAACGCTTCGCCCTCGGCCTGCCGGTGTTCAAGGACAGCAGCCTGGCCGGCGACAGCAGCCCGAGCTTCGCCGAGGCGGTGGAGGCCTTCGAGCGCAACCTGCTCGGCGACACCCTGAGCCGCCACGCCGGCAACCTCAGCCAGGCCAGCCAGGCCCTGGGCATGGCCAAGACCACGCTGTTCGACAAGGTAAAGAAGTACGGCCTGCAATAGGGCCGAGCGCGCATTGGCCTGCTGGCGGTAGGGTGCGCCACGCGCACCAAGCTTCCTCGACCCGGGCGGGTGCGCGCGACGTAGCCTAGGTCTCGCTGACCCCGGCGCCCGCTTCCAGCTTGCGCCAGAGCGAACGCACCGTGGCCTTGCGCACCAGGGCGCAGCGGTACAGGCGGATTTCCAGGGGCACCTGCCACTGCTCGTCGCCGCAGATCACCAGCTCGCCGCGGGCCAGTTCGGCGGTTACCGACAGGCGCGGCACCCAGGCCACACCCATGCCCTGCAGGGCCATGCTCTACAGGCT
>DASUOY010000549.1:0-6382 GCA_036276395.1 Pseudomonas sp. | reverse complement strand
CCGTCACTGCCACAGAGCAACTGCTCACCGACAAACACCCGCTCGCCCTCAACCAGGCGGCGCACCAGGCCGTCATTGCCAACCAGGGAAACTTCGCCAATAACCTGCCGTACCACACCTATGGATCGGGCCATGCGTTCTCTCCTTATAAGCGTCATACCCGATGCGGAGCGGTAGTCGTGCAAGGCCCTGGGCCTGCTCGATCCTTTGCCCGATCCAATCGGTCGTGTCTGCGCCATGCAAACTGAACGTTGGGCAAGCGAAGCGGGCAATAGGTTTAGAAAATCGCTAAGACCGTTTTATCCATAAACACGGGGTGGTTATCGCGTTTGCTATTGCAGGCAAACGGCAGGCGACGGAGAAAGGGCTTGCACAAGACAGATGGCGATAGCTTTAGCGCGCCCTTGAGCCCAGGGCGGCTCCAGCGGCCAATGCTGTAGATGGGCAGGTGCTCACTGCTGTTCAGCGGCACCTGCGTGATTGCGTCTGTAGGTTGACTCGCCCATGGCGGCGATCTGCCCTTCGATCAAGGCATCGAAGGGCCGCAGCAAGGCATCGAAACGCTGCGGCGCCTCGATGATTTCCAGCGCACTGACAATCGCCTCGATGGTCGATAAGGCCCCAGGCATGGGCGCCTTGCGCAAGCGGTAGCGCGACACCAAGCCAGCTGGCAGCGTGACCCGCGGCAGCGCCGCCAGCAGCGGGTTGCAGTGCAGCAGCTTGCGCGCCTTGCGCCAGGTGCCATCGGGCACCACCAGCAGCATCTGCTGTTGCGCTTGCGCGGATAACCCCGCCAAGGGTTGCGCACCCTCACCCGGAAACAGCAGGCAGGCCTGGTAACCGGGCCGCGCCAGTAGCTCAGGCAAATCCTCGAAGGTCTCACCGACCCGCAACTCGGCATTGGGCAAACCCAGTGCCGCCAGGCGCGCGGTATTGAGGGCATGTTTGACTTCGCTGGGATGCTGCAGGATCAGCACCCGGGTACGGCTCGGCACTGGCGCAATCAGGGCGCACAGGCAGTGTTCCAGCGGGCGGCTACAACGTGGGCATTGAAGGCGTGGCATCGCTCTCTCCTCGGCCACGCAGTGTGCCACAAGCAGGGTCCCCGGCCGAGTTGCCAGGGCCTGCGCCGCAAGCCTTTAGTGGCTAAGTTTGTGTAATGCGGCGGCCAGATCGCCGATGCGTTGCTTGGTTTGCTCAACCAATAGGCCGATATCACTGGCCGACTCCGCCGAACGCTTGGCCAGGGTGCGCACCTCGTCGGCCACCACCGCGAACCCCCGGCCCTGCTCGCCGGCGCGCGCCGCCTCGATGGCCGCGTTGAGCGACAGCAGGCCGGTCTGCGCGGCGATGCTGTCGATCACCGCCACTATCTGGCCGATCTGGTTGCTGGAGGACATCACCGCTTCCATGGCCGAGCTGGTGGTGTCGCGCGACTGGTGCTCGGCGTTGATGTCCTTGACGAAGGCGGTATAGGCGATCTTGCCTTCCAGGCGAATCTTCGACAGCGACAGGTTGCCCCAGATCTTGTTGCCGTCCTTGCGTTCGATCTGCACGTCGCGGCTGGTACCGATGATCTTGTCCTGGCCTGTGCTGCGGTTGGCGTTGACGTAGCCATCGTGATTGGCCTGAATCATCTGCGGCACCAGCATCTTCACATTGCGCCCGATGACCTCGCCCCGCCCATAGCCCCAGAGCTTCTCCGCGGCGCCGTTGAAGAAGGTCACGTTGTTGTGTTCGTCGATGGTCACCACCGCATCCAGCGCCTGCTCCAGAGTCTGGTTGATGATCTCGCGGGCCTCGCGTTCGCGGGTGATATCCTTGACGAAGGCGGTATAGCTGATCTGCGTGCCGGACTGCACCTTGGACAGCGACAGATTGCCCCACACCACGCGCCCGTCCTTGCGCTCGATCTGCACATCGCGGCTGGTGCCGACGATCTTGTCCTGGCCGGTCACACGGTTGGCATTGACGTAGCCATCGTGGTTGGCCTGCAGCATCTGCGGCACCAGCATCTTCACGTTGCGCCCCAGCACTTCATCGCGGCTATAGCCCCAAAGCCGTTCGGCCGCGGCATTGAAGAAGGTCACCAGGTTCTGCGGGTCGATTGAAACCACCGCATCCAGCGCCTGTTCCAGGGTCTGGTTGATCACCTCGCGGGCCTCGCGCTCCTGGGTGATGTCCTTGACGAAGGCGGTGTAGATGATTTTTTCGCCCAGGCGCACCTTGGACAAGGACAGGTTGCCCCAGATCTGGCTGCCATCCTTGCGTTCGATCTGCACATCGCGGCTGGTGCCGACTATCTTGTCCTGGCCGGTCGTGCGGTTGGCGTTGACCAGGCCGTCATGGCGGGCCTGGATCATCTGCGGCACCAGCATCTTTACATTGCGCCCGATAACCTCGCCCCGCCCATAGCCCCAGAGTTTTTCCGCGGCGCCGTTGAAGAAGGTCACATTATTGTTCTCGTCGATGGTCACCACCGCATCCAGCGCCTGTTCCAGGGTCTGGTTGATGATTTCGCGGGCCTCGCGCTCGCGGGTGATGTCCTTGACGAAGGCGGTATACAACAGCTTCTGGCCGACCCGGACCTTGGACAGCGACAGGCTGCCCCAGACTTGCGCGCCATCTTTGCGCTCGACCTGCACCTCGCGGCTGGTGCCGACTATCTTGTCCTGGCCGGTGCGCCGGTTGGCGTTGACGAACTGGTCGTGATTGGCCTGGAGCATCTGCGGCACCAGCATCTTCACATTGCGCCCCAGCACCTCCTGCGGGGCATAGCCCCAGAGGCGCTCGGCGGCGGCATTGTAGAAGGTGACATTGTTGTGCTCATCGATGCTGACCACGGCATCGAGCGCCTGTTCGAGAATTTCCCGATACATCTGGGCCGACGCATTACCGGAGAAAAAGCCCAGCAGCCCAGCTTGCTTATTAGTGCTCATCTGACACGCTCCCTGTGTGAGTAACCCCGTCACTCGAGCATAGCCAGAAGATGGCAGAGCGCCACTGGGTACATCTGCGCCGCTTTCCCTGCGGCTCAGCGGTTGAACCGCTCCGCCAGGCTATGCAGGTAATCCGCCATGCCTTCCAGCTCCTGGCCTATGGCCGCGCCCTGGTGGGCCTGCTCGGCGCTGCGGTCCGAGAGCTGGGCGATCTGGGTGATTTGCCGGCTGATGTCCTCCGCCACATGGCTTTGCTCCTCGGAGGCGGCGGCAATCTGATGGCTCATGCCGGTGATGCGCCCCACCGCCTCGCTGATGCCGACCAGGGCAGTGCGCACGGCCTCGACACTTTCCACACTCTGCTGGGAGATGGCCTCGCCCTTGCCCGCGGTCACCACCGCCCGTTCGGCGCCGGCGCGTAGCGCGGCAATGATCTGATGGATCTGCTCGGTCGACTCGCGGGTGCGCGACGCCAGCGAACGCACCTCATCGGCCACCACGGCAAAGCCGCGGCCCTGCTCGCCGGCCCGCGCCGCCTCGATGGCGGCGTTGAGCGCGAGCAGGTTGGTCTGCTCGGCAATCGAGGTGATCACATCCACCACGCTGCCGATTGACTGGGTGGAGTTGGCCAGATCATTGACCGCCTGGCCAATATCCACCACGGCCTTGGCCATATGCTGCATCGACTCCAGGCTGCCGCCGGCCAACTGCAAGCCCTGCTTGGCCAGCCGATCGGCCTCTTCGGCGGCATGGGAGGTGTTCTGCACGTTATGGGTCACTTCCTGGATGGTCGCCGCCATCTGGTTGATCGCCGTGGCCGACTGATCCGTCTCGCTGCGTTGCTGGTCGAGCATCTGCGCCCCGGAGCGCGACAGCGCGGCGGACTTGCCCGCCTGGCGCTTGACGTTCTCGCCGGCATCCTCGATGCGCGTCAGGGCGGTCTGCAGCCGCGCCTCCTCACTGATCATGGCCATATCCAGCAGCGCCTGGGCGCCCCGGCTATCGGTATAGGTCAGGGCCACCAGGGCACTGGTAAAGGCCTTGGGGTGCTCGGCCAGGGTTTGCCTGATCAGGTTGCGCTTGTTGAGCAGTTGATAGGAACCCAGGGCAAACATCAGCCCGACGATAAAGCCCAGCAGCCAGGGACCGCTGAGCACAAAATGCGCGCCGACAATAACCAGCCCGGTCAGGATCAATGGCCAGGACTGCAGGATATCCAGGGTCCAGTATTCCAGCGCAGGTACCGGGGGCTTACCGGCCCGCAGGCGCGCATAGAGCTGCTCGGCACGGCGCTTCTGCGCCTCGCTCGGCAGTGAGCGCACCGACTCGTAGCCGGCTACCCGGCCATTTTCATAGATGGGTGTGACATAGGCGCTGACCCAGTAGAAATCGCCATTCTTCGAGCGATTCTTGACGATGCCCATCCAGGGCTTGCCCTGCTTGATGGTGTCCCACATATGGCCGAACACCGCCGGCGGCATATCCGGGTGGCGCACCAGGTTGTGCGGCTGGCCAATCAGCTCTTCCCGGCTGAAGCCGCTGATTTCGACAAAGGCATCGTTGCAATAGGTGATCTTGCTGTGCAGGTCGGTGGTGGAAATCAGCCGTTCCTGGGCAGGAAAGGTTCTTTCTCGCTGGGTAACCGGAAGGTTTTGCCGCATGGATGAAGTCCCTATCAAAGTCCGCCCCTAGGCCAAGGCGTACCGATAGGTCTAGCACAAGCGCAATCCGCTACCCGGCTTACCGGCCCGGAACAAGCCGGCATCTGCGGCTAAATGAGCGCGGACTGACGCAGATCAATAAAACCAGCTGGGCAGCGCACTACTCACCAGCACAGGCGGGTTTAGCGGCGCCGCGGGGCTGGCGACACCGGAGGGCGCTTGCCATCGGTCTTGATGGGGATGGGTTGCAGCTTCGGCCGGTCCAGCAAACCGAGGGCGGTCAACAGGTCATGTAGCAGGTTTTGCAACTTGGCGATCATGGGGCGACCTCCTGCCAAGGATTTCGACAAGGCACGCTACGAACCTGTCTACGCGCCTTATTTGAGCCTAGCCCAAGCTGAAGTTGCCGCCAGCCCGGGCCGTGCCACTCAATACTCCTTGTCGGCCTGGTCCTTGCGCCGGTAAGGGAACACGTCGATCACCTTGCCCGCGCGAATCGCCTCCTGCAGGCTTTTCCAGTAATCGGCGTCATACAGGTCGCCATGCAGCTCGCTGAACAGCTTGCGCTGCTTCATATCGGCAAACAGGAAGGGCGGGAACTCTTCGGGGAACACATCCAGCGGCGCCACCGAGTACCAAGGCTCGGAGGACATCTCATCTTCCGGGTAACGCGCTGGCGGAATGCGGCGGAAGTTGGCCTCGGTCAGGTAGCAGATTTCGTCGTAGTCGTAGAACACCACGCGGCCGTGACGGGTTACGCCGAAGTTCTTCAGCAGCATGTCGCCGGGGAAGATATTCGCCGCCGCCAGCTGCTTGATCGCCAGGCCGTAATCGTCCAGGGCCTCGCGCACCTGGGCCTCGCTGGCGCTTTCCACATAGAGGTTGAGCGGGGTCATGCGCCGCTCGGTCCAGCAGTGACGCACCAGTACCGTGTCGCCCTCCAGCGCCACGGTGGACGGCGCCACCTCCAGCAGTTCGGCCAGGCACTCGGGCTCGAACTTGCTGACCGGGAAACGGAAATCGGCGAATTCCTGGGTATCGGCCATGCGCCCTACCCGGTCGACTGTCTTCACCAGGCGGTACTTCTCGATCACCGTGGCGCGATCGACGTTCTTCGACGGCGAGAAGCGGTCCTTGATGATCTTGAACACGGTATTGAAGCCCGGCAGGGTGAACACGCTCATCACCATGCCGCGCACACCCGGAGCCATGATGAACTTGTCGTCGGTGCTGGCCAGGTGGTTGATCAGCGCACGGTAGAACTCCGACTTGCCGTGCTTGTAGAAGCCGATCGAGGTGTACAGCTCGGCGACATGCTTGCCCGGCAGGATGCGCTTGAGAAAGCCGACGAACTCCGCCGGATAACCGACCCGCACCATGAAATAGGAGCGGGTGAAGGAGAAGATGATCGACACCTCCGCCTCATCGGTGATCAGCGCATCGATCTGGATGCCCTGACCCTCGCGGTGCAACAACGGAATCACCAGCGGCCACTGCTCGTCGCGGGTGTAGATGCGCCCCACCAGGTAGGCGCCCTTGTTGCGGTACAGGCGCGAGGCGAACAGCTCGATGCGCAGGTCCGGGTCCTTGCACACCCAGTCCGGCAGGCTGGCGTGCAGCTGCTTGAGCAGGCGCGCCAGGTCACGTTCGAGGTTTTCATAGCCAACCTCGAAACTGAAATCCTCGAACACCTGGCGCAGGGCCTGCTCCATATTGCCCTTAGGCTCGTACACCCGGGTTTGTGGCGCCCGCTCGTTGACCCGCAGCGCCGGCCGGGTGGTA
>DASUOY010000548.1:0-4930 GCA_036276395.1 Pseudomonas sp. | reverse complement strand
CCTGGCGGTGATGGAAGTGTTCGAGGAAGAAAAACTGCTGGATCGCTCCAAGGCGGTCGGCGAGCGTCTGGTCAGCGGCCTCAAGGCCATCCAGGCCAAGCACAAGGCCATCGGCGACGTGCGCGCCCTGGGTTCGATGATTGCCGTCGAGCTGTTCGAAGGCGGCGACCTGCACAAGCCAAACGCCGCCCTGACCGCCGCGGTAGTGGCCAAGGCACGCGACAAGGGCCTGATCCTGCTGTCCTGCGGCACCTACGGCAACGTGCTGCGCGTGCTGGTGCCGGTCACCGCACCGGACGCACAACTGGACAAGGGCCTGGCGATCATCGCCGAGTGCTTCGACGAATTGGCGTAAGCCAACCGAAATGCCCGTGGCTCACCAGGCTGGGCGTTTTGCTTGAGACCCGCGTAAGCGGGTCTTTTTTTATGGCTCGCCATCCATGGCAGCCACCCTTCGGGCCGTCGCTACGCGACGTTTAAAATCGCTCCAGGCGATTTTTTGCCTGCAATTTCCCACACGATCAGCAGCCAGGATCACTAGCTGACGCCAGGCGCGGCTATGGCCGTGACGGGTCGAGCTGCAGCGGCAACTCGCCCTGCTGCACATCGGCCAGGCGCGCCAGGGGCTGCGGCCGCTCGATGCTGTAGCCCTGGGCGTAGTCCAGGCCCAGGCTGCGCACGCAGTCCAGGGTCGCCGGGCTCTCGACGAACTCGGCCACGGTGCGCAAGCCCAGCTGGCGGGCGATCTGCTGCATGGAGCCGACCATGGCCTGGTTGATCGGGTCGGTTTCGATACCGCGGATAAAGCTGCCGTCGATCTTCAGGTAATCCAGGGGCAAATGGCGCAGGTAGGCGTAGGAGGCGAAGCCGCTGCCGAAGTCGTCCAGCGCCACTTTCAGGCCACGCTCGCGCAGCTGGCTGATCCATTGCGACGACACCCCCAGCTCGCCCAGGGCGACCATCTCGGTCACCTCGATACACAGCTTGTGCGCCGGCAGGCGCTGACGCTGTAACTCCTGGTGCAGCAGCTGGTGGAACTCGGCGCTGAGCAGCGAGCTGGCGGTCAGGTTGAGGTTGACCTGGGCCAGCTGCTGCACATGCCGTGGGTTGTCGGCCAGCCACTGCAGCAGCTTGCGCAGCACCCAGCGGTCGATGGCGCCGAGCAGGCCATAGCGCTCGGCCGCGCCGAGAAACTGCACGGGGCTGATCAGCTCGCCGCTCTGCGGGTCCCGGTAGCGCAGCAATACCTCGTAGCGCAGGCCCTGGTCGGGCAACTGCAGCGCCAGCACCGGCTGGTAGAACAGCTCGAAATGGTCGTGCTCTATGGCCTCGCGCAGGCGAGTCAGCCATTGCAGCTGGCGCTGGTGTTCGAGCAGCACGCCATCGGCCGGGTTGAACACCTGCACCCGGTTGCGCCCCTGGTGCTTGGCCAGCTGGCTGGCGCTGTCGGCCCAGTTGAGGGCGGTTTCCCAGTCGCCGACCTGGGCGTCGAGGGCCAGCAGGCCGATGCTCGCCTGCACGCGGAACGGCCGTCCCTGCCAGGAGAACACGAACTGTTCGACGCATTGCCGCAGGCCTTCGGCATAGCCCAGGGCGCTGGCATTGTCGGCGCCGCGCAGCAGCACGGCGAACTCGTCGCCGCCGATGCGCGCCAGCTCGGCGTGGCGCGGCAGATGATGGAGCAACTGGCTGGACAGCTGGCGCAGCAACTGGTCGCCGGCGGCATGGCCGCAGAGGTCGTTGACCTGCTTGAACTGATCCAGATCCAGGCACAGCAGGTGGCTGAACGGCTGGCTGGCGCCGCCGCCCAGGCTCTCCTGCAGCAGGCGCTCCAGCTCGCGACGGTTGAGCAGGCCGGTCAACGAGTCATGGGCGGCCAGGTGCTGCAAACGCTCCTCCAGGGCGCGCCGCTCGCTGAGGTCCACCGCGATCCCCTCGATGCAATCCGGGTCCGGGCGCAGATGCAGCGACAGATAGATCCAGTGGCTGCGCCCGTCGAGCCCGCGCAGGCGGCACTCGCGGCTGACCGTTTGCTGTTGGCCCTGCAACAGGGCCAGCAGCTCGGCCCATTGCCCGGCGCCGAACAGCATCTGCATGGACAGCACCCCGGGCTGCTGGCCACCGAGCAGGGTGGTGAAACTGGGGTTGGTCTCCAGCAGCAGGCCTTCGCGGCTGCAGCGGAAAATCCCCTCGCCGCTGCTGTTGAACAGCGCCTGGTAGCGCTGCAGGCTGTCGATGGCCTGGGCCTGGCTGCGCAGCAGGGCGCGGCGGATCTGCTCCAGCTGCTTGTCCAGCATGCTGCCGAACAGCAGCAGGCTGATCGCCGGCAGGTACACGTGCAGCTCGTTGAAGCCGGGCAGCAGCGGCACCAGCCCGGCGCGGCTCAGGGGCACCAGCAGCATCAGCAACAGGGCCGCGCTCCAGCACAGCAGGTACCCCGGGGCGTAGGGCCGGCGCTGCTTGATCCCCAGCAGCAGGAGCAGCAACTGCAAGGCGCCGGTGGCCAGGATCAGCAGGTTGAGGGCGCGGTAGGCACGGTAATCGCCATAGCTGTAGATGGTCCAGGCGCTGACCGCCAGCACCAGCACAAACAGGCCATCGCGCAGATAGCGCCAGCGCCCCAATTCGAGCCTGAGCGCGCTGACCAGGAACTGGCTGCTGGCGATCAGCATCAGCGGGTTGACCAGGTTGCTCAGCTGCATCGGCAGCCAGGACCACTGCGGCGCCAGCAGGGCCACCAGGCCATGCTGGGCGGCGTTGTACAGGGCCACGCCGAGCAGGGTCAGGCAGAACCACACCAGCTGCGGCTCGCGCAGGGTGCTGAACTTGATCAGGTAGAACAGCACCAGGCTGAACAGCGCGCCGAGCAGCACGCCGCTCTGCAGCCAGTTCTGCGCCAGCAGCAGGCTGCTCTGCTCGGCATCCACCAGCTGCAGCGGCAGGCTGATGGAGGAGCCGCTCCGCACCCGCAGCAGCAGGGTATGCGGGCCCTGGCCGAGGCGCGGCAGGTTCAGCATAAAGTGCGGATAGGGTTCGCCGCGCTCAAGGAAAGGCCGCTGATCGCCACTGTAGAGCGGCGCGATCAGGCGCTCGCGGTCGTACAGCCAGACTTCCAGATCATCCAGAAAGGGGTGGGCGATGATCAAATTGAGGCGCGCGGCCGCCGGTGCCTCCAGGCGAAACCCCGCCCACCAGGCGCTGGCCGAGTAGCCGATGCGCGGCGTGCCCTGCACCCGCTCGCCCTGCTCGGCCAACAACTCCAGCACCTCGTCGGCGGTCAGGTTGGCGCCGGGGTCTTCCAGCACCAGGCTGGCGCCCACGCTCACCGGCTGCTGCAACTGATCGGCGCTCAGGCGCAAGGTCGGCAGCTCGGCCAGCGCCGAACCAGCAGGCAGGGCCAGGCCGAGCAGCAGCAACAGCACGGGGAGTCGGAACAGCAGTTGGAGCATCCGCAGGCCTCAATAAACAGCGAGGGCGCCAGGCTCGGAATAGCCGCCCGCCAGAGCCTGGCGAGTTGACACAGGGGGATTCTAGCCGAGAACCGCCCCTCGATTTTGCCTATGCTTGGCGGCGGGTTCGTCATAGCTATTACCTATGGCCCAAGCGCAGGCTGCCTGATCTGTAACAAAAGCGCGCCAGCAGTCTCTATAGTGACTAGCAGGCTGTTGAAAAACGTAGGCGAGGCAGCCAGCGCAAGGCAAAAACAGGCGAAAAAGCGGAGTTTACGAGCTGTAAATGAGCATTTTGAGCCTGTTTTTAACGCCACGATGGCAACGTAGGTAGTTTTTCAACGGCCTGCTAGCAACCGGCTGCGCTTCCCCCAGTCCGAGATCAGGAGTCGTCAACCGTGCACGCCATGCTGCCTTTGCTTGATCAACTGGCCTTTCCACCGATCCGCCGTGGCCGGCTGGAAGCGCTGCAGATCAACCTGACCTACCGCTGCAACCAGCGCTGCCTGCATTGCCATGTGAATGCCGGGCCGACCCGCACCGAGGCGATGACCGACGAGAGCCTGGCGCTGCTGCATCGGGTGATCGACGCCCATCCGGTGCATACCCTGGACCTCACCGGCGGCGCGCCGGAGATGCACCCGCGCTTTCGCGAAATAGTCGAGCACGCGCGGCGCGAGGGCCTGCGGGTGATCGACCGCTGCAACCTGACCATCTTGAGCGAGCCAGGCTACGAAGACCTGGCGCAGTTTCTCGCCGAGCAGGGCGTGGAAATCACCGCCTCCCTGCCCTGTTACTCGCGCGATAACGTCGACAAGCAGCGCGGCGATGGCGTGTTCGACGCCAGCATCCAGGGCCTCAAACAACTCAATGCCCTGGGTTACGGCCAGGCGGGCAGCGGCCTGATCCTCAACCTGGTGTACAACCCGCAGGGCCCCAGCCTGCCGCCGCCGCAAGCGGCGCTGGAGGCCGACTACAAGCGCCATCTGGCCGAGGACTTCGGCATTGTCTTCAACCATCTGCTGTGCATCACCAACCAGCCGATTGCCCGCTTTGGCAGCACATTGGTCAGCAAGGGCCAGTTCAACGGCTATATGCAGCTGCTACGGGACAGCTACCGGCCGGAAAACCTCGAACCGCTGATGTGCCGCAGCCTGGTCAGCGTCGACTGGCAGGGCTATCTGTACGACTGCGACTTTAACCAGATGCTGAACCTGCCAATGGTCCTGCCCGAGGTGATCGGGCGTGATCGGCCGCATCTGCGCGACCTGCTTAACGCAAGCCTGGACGGCAACCCCATAGTCACCCGCGACCATTGCTACGCCTGCACCGCCGGCCAAGGCTCCAGCTGTGGCGGCGCGCTGAATGACTGAACGGATGGTGCCCATGGCGCACCCGACGCGACTGCATAACCATTAATTAAGGATCGATCCATGCAACCCACCAGTCTGACCGGGCTGTTTTTCTGGGGCTTTCTCGTG
>DASUOY010000547.1:0-6084 GCA_036276395.1 Pseudomonas sp. | reverse complement strand
ACCGCCGGCGAGTACAAGCGCACCCTGACGGTGTTCGGTGAAAACACCGAGAAGGGCCGGGAGAAGTTCCAGGAAGACCTGGAAACCACCCACGAGCTGTTCAAGAACTTTGTCGCGCGCTATCGCCCGCAACTGGACATTGATGAGATCGCTACGGGCGAAGTCTGGCTGGGCATCAGCGCGCTGGATAAGCGCCTGGTCGATGAGCTCAAGACCAGCGATGAGTACCTGGCCGAGCGGGCCAAAGAGGCCGAGCTGTTTCATCTGCACTATGCCGAGAAAAAATCCTTGCAGGAGCGTGTCGGCTTGGCGGCCAGCACGGCGCTGGACCGCTTTGCCCTGACCTGGCTGAGCCGTCTGCAGCAGCAACGCTTCTGGTAATCCGTATCTGATACAGGGGAAGACGATGAGCAGGTTCAGCGCACTGCAGGCCCGGGAAAATGCCGCGGGTCAGTTCGAACAGGTGATTGTCCAGCGTGAGATCGACGAGCTGCCGGCAGGCGAGTTGCTGGTGCGGGTCAAGTATTCCTCGCTCAATTACAAGGATGCACTGTCGGCCAGCGGCAATCGCGGCGTGACCAGGAACTTTCCGCATACCCCGGGCATTGACGCGGCGGGCGTGGTGGAAGCCTCCAGCGTTGCCGAGTTCAGCGTGGGTGATGAGGTGATAGTCACCGGCTACGACCTGGGCATGAATACCTCCGGTGGTTTCGCCCAGTACATTCGCATTCCCGCCAGCTGGGCGCTGAAACGCCCCCAGGGCTTGTCACTGCGTGAAGCCATGGTGCTCGGCACCGCCGGCCTGACCGCGGCCCTTTGCGTCGACAAGCTCGAGCAGGCGGGCGTTACGCCGGATGCCGGGCCGATTCTGGTGACGGGGGCCACTGGCGGGGTGGGCAGCATTGCGGTCGCTTTGCTGAGCAAGCTGGGCTACAGCGTAAGCGCCTCGACAGGCAAGGCCGAGCAGGCGGAGTTTCTCAAGGTCATCGGCGCCCATGAGGTCGTCCCTCGTAGCCAATTGCAGGACGGCGCGCAGCGGCCATTGCTCAAGGAGCAGTGGGGCGGCGCGGTGGATACGGTGGGCGGCGATATTCTGGTCAATGTGCTCAAGTCTTTGCGCTATGGCGGCAGTGCGGCCTGTTGCGGCCTGACCGCCGGGGTAACGCTGAATGCTTCTGTGCTGCCGTTTATCCTGCGTGGGGTCAATCTTCTGGGCGTCGATTCGGTGGAGCTGCCTCTGGTGGCCAAGGCCTCGATGTGGGACAGGCTGTCCCTGCAGTGGAAGCTGCAACTGGATGCCCTGGTAAGCGAAGTTGAGCTGCAGCAGTTGCCCCAGGCCATCAGCCAGATACTGGCGGGTGCTCAGGTCGGGCGCGTGCTGGTGCGGCTCGATTGAGCCTTTGCCGAATCGCGGTTGCCGCCAAGGAGTGTTATGGCCCGTAGTAGCCGTAAGGATGAGATTCTCCAGGCCACACTGGCCTGCGTGACCGAGGTGGGGGTGGATGCCACCACCATCGAGATGATCCGCGACCGTTCAGGCGCCAGTATTGGCAGCCTGTATCACCATTTCGGCAACAAGGAGCGCATTATCGCGGGGCTCTACCTAGCCGGTACCGCGCAATATGCCGAGTTGCTGGAGCAGGGTTTTGCCCAGGCAGACAGCGCCGAAGCCTGCGTCAAGCTGCTGGTCACCAGCTATATCGACTGGGTGGTGGCCAACCCGGACTGGGCGCGCTTTGTGCTGCACAGCCGTGGCCGGGTCGAGGCCAGCGAAATGGGCGAGCAGTTGCGCGAGGCCAACCAGCAGCACTATGCGCGCATCTACCAGGCGCTGGCGGGTTACCGCGAGCAGGGCTGTTTCAAGAGCATGCCGATAGACTGTTTCGCCTCGGTGATCATCGGCCCAACCCATGATTTTTCCCGCAACTGGCTGGCTGGAAGGGCCCGCAGCGATCTGGCCGATTGCCGCGAACTATTCGCACAAATCGCCTGGGACAGCGTTAGGGCCTAAAACCTGAGTTCTACTCGCTAAATAAAAAGCCCCGCCTATCTCAAGATAAGCGGGGCTTTTTTGTTGCCAGGGCAATCAGGCGCGGCGGCGGAACAGCGGCAGTGGCTGGTCGCTGGAGGCCTGGTAAACCTCGTCGAACTCCTCGAAGGCTTTCAGCGCATCGACTGGGTCCTTGTCGGCACGCAGGGCGAAGGCGTCGAAGCCGCAGCGCTTAAGGGCGAACAGCTGATCACGCAGCACGTCGCCAATGGCGCGCACTTCACCCTTGTAGCCATAACGCTCGCGCAGCAGGTAGGCGGTGGAGCAGTGACGGCCATCGGTGAAGGCGGGGAAGTTCAGCGCGATGACCTGGAAGTTGTCCAGCTGATCGGCGATTTCCTCGATCTCCTCGCCCGCATCCAGCCACACGCCAAGACCGCCATCACGGGCTTTCAGGGCGGTGGAGTGCTCGACCCACAGGGCCAACGGCACGATCAGATCGTCACAGTTGGACAGCTGGTCGAGGGTGGTGTCCTTGGGCAGCAGGTGCCAGGTTTCGTCCAGAATCTGGCCGTTCTTAATGATTCGCTGCATATACACGCTCCTTGAACGGGTCGACACCGATACGGCGGAAGGTGTCGAGGAAGCTTTCCTCTTCGGTGCGTTGCTCGACATAGACCTTGACGATCTTGTCGATCACGTCCGGCATGTCGTCCTGGGCGAAGGACGGGCCGAGAATCTGCGCCAGGCTGGCATCACGACCGGCGCTGCCGCCGAGAGATACCTGATAGAACTCCTGACCCTTCTTGTCCACGCCGAGAATGCCGATATGGCCGACATGGTGGTGGCCGCAGGCGTTCATGCAGCCGGAAATGTTCAGGTCAATATTGCCGATGTCGAACAGGTAGTCCAGGTCGTCGAAACGGCGCTGGATGGCCTCGGCCACCGGGATCGACTTGGCATTGGCCAGGGAGCAGAAATCGCCGCCCGGGCAGCAGATCATATCGGTCAGAAGGCCGATATTCGGCGTGGCGAAACCGTGCTCGCGCAGCTCGCCCCAGAGGCTGAACAACTGAGCCTGCTCGACGTCGGCCAGGATGATGTTCTGGTTATGGCTGTTACGCACCTCGCCGAAGCTGTAGCGGTCGGCCAGATCGGCAATGGCGTCGAGCTGCTTGTCGGTGACATCGCCCGGTGCCACGCCGGTGGGCTTGAGCGACAGGGTCACGGCGACATAGCCCGGCTTCTTGTGCGCCACGGTGTTGCGTGCGCGCCAGCGGGCAAAGCCGGCATGCTCGGCATCCAGTTGCGCCAGGACTGCGCTCTGATCTTCCAGGGTCTTGTACGCAGGGTCGATAAAGTGTGCGGCGACGCGGGCCACTTCGGCTTCGGTCAATGTGGTCGGGCCGTCTTTCAGGTGCGCCCACTCGGCTTCGACACGCTGAGCGAAGACTTCAGGCGTCAGCGCCTTGACCAGGATCTTGATGCGCGCCTTGTACTTGTTGTCGCGGCGACCATAGCGGTTGTACACGCGCAGGATGGCGTCGAGATAGCTGATCAGGTGCTGCCACGGCAGGAATTCGTTGATAAAGCTGCCGACGATCGGGGTGCGGCCCAGGCCGCCGCCCACCGAGACGCGAAAGCCCAACTCGCCGGCTTCGTTCTGCACCGCTTCCAGGCCGATATCGTGCACTTCGATGGCGGCACGGTCGCCGACGGCGCCGTTGACTGCGATCTTGAATTTGCGCGGCAGGTGGGTGAACTCGGGGTGGAAGGTCGACCACTGACGGATGATCTCGCACCAGGGGCGCGGATCGACGATTTCGTCCTGGGCCACGCCGGCGAACTGGTCGGTGGTGGTGTTACGGATGCACGCGCCGCTGGTCTGGATGGCGTGCATTTGCACGGTCGCCAGTTCGGCGAGGATCTCCGGCACATCTTCCAGGTCCGGCCAGTTGAACTGCACGTTCTGCCGGGTGCTGATATGGGCATAGCCCTTGTCGTAGTCACGGGCGATCTTGGCCATCATGCGCACTTGCGCGGACGACATCAGGCCGTAAGGCACGGCTACCCGCAGCATGGGCGCAAAGCGCTGGATATACAGGCCATTCTGCAGGCGCAGCGGGCGGAATTCGTCACCGCTCAGCTCGCCAGCCAGATAGCGGCGGGTTTGATCGCGGAACTGCTTGACGCGGTTCTCGACGATTTGTTGATCGTACTGGTCGTATACGTACATGAAGTGTCCTGTTATCAGGCTGCTTATCGGCCCTTGAAAGCGTTAGCGCTGGGTTAGGCGGCGTAGCAATCGCCTGCCTGAGCATTGTGCGCCTGCTTTTCAAGGGTCCGTTACAGCAAATCAGCGCGCACGGCCGCGCACCCCTGGCGGAGCCGAAGGAAGATACCAGTTCGGGGTTATGCGCAAAAGTGATGTTTGAGTATATGGAAAGAACTGAAAGAGATAACAAGGCCGTGCCACATAACCCCAGGGCTTGAGCAAGCCGCTTATCTGGTCTTAACTGCATTGGCGATCCAGCCATAAACACAATAAGAGGGATAGCCCATGACCGAACATTCTGAACACGAAGGCACGGACAGTGTTGTCGATGCCTGGGCGATTTTCGCCCTGATCCTGATCTTTGTCGTCACGGCGGTATTCTGGGTCAGTCAGCAATAGAGCCTGGGGGCATTGAGCGGATACGGCTAAGCCTTTAACCCACAAAAAAGCCCACAGCAGCTTACTGCTGTGGGCTTTTTTGTGGGTGCGACTGTTTTGCGTGCGTTATCAGCTGTCCTGGCAGCTCAGGCTATCGGCCTGGCGATAGAGGGTGAGCAGCTTGCGGGTGATGGTTTGCTGAATATCATCGCGCTCGAACGTGGACAGGCGGGTAAGCCGGCTGACCTGCAAGCGGTGCAGGTGGATATAGGGCATCTGCTGATTAAATTCGCGCAAGTCGCCCTTCATCATGATGGGCAGGAAGACGTCGCCGGCTTTTTTCTGGCTGCTGATGATCTGCGCCAAGGCCTGCTTGAACGGCATGGTCTTGGGCGCAGGCCCGCCTTCCTTGAACATGGTGGTCAGTAACAGGCCGGGTTTACCCAGTACAACGCCAGGCAGTACACACAGGCCCGTCTTGCGCACGGCCTGGGACTCGATGCCATGCAGGGTGTCGTGGAAGGCGTAGGGGTTGGGTAGCACCACCATCTTGCGCCCCTGGTCGCTGGGAAAGTGCAAGTTGTAGTTGGTGTAGAGCTGGTGCACCGACTCAGAAAACACGCACAGGCGATTTTCGAAGAGTTTGATAAAGCGTTCAGCCAGTTCACGGCGCGCGATGCTGTTGAGATCCCATACCAGATCCTGGTTCTGCGGTTGGTTGAGGTCAACTTCCTGATGTTCCATGCTGCTCATTTAGCCCCCATACGCGAAACTGCTGCCGGCCTGCACGCTGGATTGTTCAGCCGCTCAGGGCATCATTATGCGCCAGACTGGCTGCCTGGCTCGGATTCTGACCGAAGTATTTGAGCGTACGCGACTTTTGCAGCGTAGCGCCGCTGATCCAAGCATTCAAGCCGGCCCTGGGTAGCCCCCTAATGGGTTGCAGAATGGGATAAAGCTATAGAGCCGATTTCTCTGATAGCATTTGGGCATCTGATCACCGCGCCTGTGCCGGGCGGTGTTTGCGAGTAGGGAACTACTGGCTTTATGTCTGTGTCGAACCCGCCTGTTTTTTATTGATCGCTTGTCCGGTTGTTGGTGCGCAATGGCGCGCACTTTAGGGAGTGTGGATGGATCTGTGGGTTGCAGTGCAAGCGTTGCTATTGGGCATAGTTGAAGGACTTACGGAGTTTTTGCCGATTTCCAGTACCGGCCACCAGATCATAGTCGCCGACTTGATCGGCTTCGGCGGTGAGCGGGCGATGGCGTTCAATATCATTATCCAGCTGGGCGCTATTCTCGCGGTGGTCTGGGAGTATCGGCGCAAGATCGTCGACATAGTCCTAGGGCTGCCCAGGCAGCGCCAAGCCCAGCGCTTTACTGCCAATCTGCTGATTGCCTTCCTGCCTGCCGTGGCGCTGGGCGTGGTTTTTGCCGATGT
>DASUOY010000546.1:0-5320 GCA_036276395.1 Pseudomonas sp. | reverse complement strand
CAGTTGCCGCCCGAACTCTGCCGCATGATCTCGGCCAGCACCTTGGGCTCCAGACCATTGGCCACGCCCAGGGCCATGGCTTCGGCGGTGGCGATCATCTGCACGGCGAGCACCTGGTTGTTGCACACCTTGGCCACCTGGCCTGCACCGTCGGGGCCGGCATGGAAGATATTCTTGCCCATGGCTTCGAACAGCGGTCGGGCCTTGGCCAGCACCTCGGCCGCGCCACCGATCATAAAGGTCAGGGTGCCCGCCGCCGCGCCGGCGGTGCCGCCGGAAACCGGGGCGTCGAGCATTTCGACGGCGCGGGCGCGGGCCGCCTGGTGCACCTTGCGCGCCGACTCCGGCGCTATGGTCGAGCATTCCAGCACCAGGGTGCCGGGCTTGAGGCTGGCCAGCAGGCCACTCTCGCCCAGATACAGGCCTTCCACATGGCGGCTGGCGGGCAGCATGCTGATCACCACCTGGGCATCGCGCGCCGCCTCCAGGGCGCTGCTGGCTGGCAGCGCGCCTTCCTGGGCCAATTCATCCATCGCCGCCTGCACCAGGTCGAACACCCTGAGCGTGAAGCCGGCCTTGAGCAGGTTGCGGGCCATGGGCAGGCCCATATGGCCGAGGCCAATAAAGGCGATCTGAATCATGTTTATTGTTCTCCTCGTAGGGTGCGCCGTGCGCACCGCATTTCCGGGTTTTCGTGCGCGCGGCGCAGCCTACAGATCCGCCAGCGGGTGCTCGCCGTCCCAGACCGGGGCGAAGTGCGCGGCGATTACCTCATCCGGGATGCTTGCCACATCCGGCCAGTGCCAGCGCGGCGCCTGGTCCTTGTCGATCAGGCGGGCGCGCACGCCTTCGGGGAATTCCGGGTGGCGGCAGCAGTTCAGACTGATGGCGTACTCCATCTGGAATACCTGATTGAGCGACAGGTGCTTGGCGCGTGCGATCTGCTCCCAGACCAGGTGCGCGGTCAGCGGGCAGCCGGCGGCCAGGGTCTTGGCGGCGCGTGCCAGCAGCAGGTCGGTGTCGCCATGCAGGGTGCAGAGGGCGCGCCAGGCATGGGGCAGGTCGGGCTGGTCGAGCAGGGTGTCGATGCGTGGGCGGCGTGGTAGCCACTGGGCTTCCGGTTTCTCGCTCTGGGCTTCGGCTTCCAGGGCCTTGAGCAGGCTGTGCAGTTGCAGCTGGGGTTGCTCCTGCCAGTTCAGTTGCACCAGGCCAGCCAGCAGGGCGTCCTGCTGGCTGTCGAGGAGGAAGCGGTCGGCCAGGTTCAGGTCCAGGGCGTCAGTGGCGTTGATGCTACTGGCGGTCAGGCCGAGGAACAGGCCGAGCTTGCCCGGCAGGCGGGCGAGGAACCAGCTGCCGCCGACATCCGGGTACAGGCCGATATTGATTTCCGGCATGCCCAGGCGGCTGCTGGGGGTGACGATGCGGATGCTCGCGCCCTGCATCAGGCCCATGCCGCCGCCCAGCACATGGCCGTGGGCCCAGCAGATAAAGGGCTTGGGGTAGGTATGAATGCGCTGGTCGAGGCGGTATTCGTCGGCGAAGAAGCGCCGCGCCAGGGGCGGCACCTGGCCCGGGTGTTCGCGGCACTGCTGCACCAGCTGCACCACATCGCCGCCGGCGCAGAAGGCCTTGGGGCCGTTGCCGCGCAGCAGTACGCAGGCGATGCTCGGATCATCCGCCCAGGCCTTGAGCTTGGCGTCCAGCGCCTCGATCATCGGCAGCGACAGGGCGTTGAGGCTGCCCGGAGCATCCAGGCTGGCGATGCCGATACGCATACCGTGCAGGCTGGGGCGTTCTTCGAAAATCACGTTCATCATCAAAGTTCCTGGTGCGCACGGCGCACCCTACGAGGGATAAGGCGCGCCGATTATTTATTGCGCCACTGCGGCTCGCGTTTTTCCAGAAAGGCGTTGACCCCCTCGCGGGTGTCGTCGGCATCGAACAAATCGACAAAGCGCTCGCGTTCCTCGCTCAGCCAGCTGTTCGGGCTGCGCTCGCGGGCGCCCTGGATCAGCGGCTTGATGGTGCGCACCGCCACCGGGCTTTGCCGCGCGACTTTCGCCGCCAGCAGCAGGGCATGGCCACGGGCTTCGCCGCTGTCCACCACCTGCTCGACCAGGCCGATGCGCAGGGCGGTTTCCGCATCCACCCGCTCGCCGCAGAGGATCATGCGCTTGGCCCAGCCTTCGCCGATCAGCCAGCTCAGGTGCTGGGTGCCACCGGCGCAGGGCAGCAGGCCCACCGTGGCTTCCGGCAGGGCCAGTTGCGCCTGGCGCTCGGCGATGCGGATATCGCAGGCCAGGGCGCATTCCAGGCCGCCGCCCATGGCGTAGCCATTGATCGCGGCAATCGACACGCCGCGAAAATCCCGTAGCGCCTCGAAGGCTTCGCCGAAGCGCCGGGCCATCTCGCGGGCGCGGGCCTTGTCGCCATCGGCGAACAGCTTGAGGTCGGCGCCGGCGCTGAAGAACTTGCCGCCCTGGCCGGTGATCACCAGGGCGTAGATGTCATCGTCGCGGTTGAGGTGCTCGACCAGCAGCTTGAGGCCGATCAGCGAGTCGCGGTCCCAGGTGTTGGCCGGCGGCTGGTTGATGGTGATCAGCGCGGTATGGCCGTGTTTTTCCACGGTGAGCTTGTGGGTCAGGTCGAATAGGCCGGGGTGGTAGGCTTCGATGGCGTGGCTCATAAGTGTCCTCGTCGTTTGTTCTCCCTCTCCCTCTGGGAGAGGGGATAAAAGCTACAGCAAGCGATCCAGCATGCCGCCCTGATCCAGCAGGCGGCGGGCGATGATCACCCGCATGATCTCGTTGGTGCCTTCCAGTATCTGGTGCACGCGGCTGTCGCGCACCCAGCGCTCCAGCGGGTAGTCATTGAGATAACCGTAGCCGCCATGCAGCTGCAACGCCTCGTTGCACAGGTTGAAGCAGTGGTCGGTGGCAAAACGCTTGGCCATGGCGCAATACAGGCTGGCCTCGCTGTGGCCGTGGTCGAGCTTGTGCGCGGCCAGGCGCACCATCTGCCGGCTGGCGGTGAGATCGGTGAGCATATCGGCGAGCTTGAACTGCAGTGCCTGGAAGTCGCTGAGCGGCTTGCCGAACTGTTTGCGTTCCTCCACATAGCGCAGCGACTGCTCCAGCGCCGCCTGGGCCGCGCCCAGGGAGCAGCTGGCGATATTGATCCGTCCGCCGTCCAGGCCCTTCATGGCGTAGACGAAACCCTGGCCCTCAGGTCCGATGCGGTTGCCCGCCGGAATGCGCACGCCCTCGAAGCTGATGGTGCGGGTCGGCTGGGCGCGCCAGCCCATCTTCAATTCATTGCGACCGTACTTCACACCCTCGGCATCGGCAGGCACCAGGAAGCAGGACACGCCCTTGGCGCCGCTGTCTTCGCCGGTGCGCGCCATCACGATCAGCACATCGGTGCTGCCTGCACCTGAGATAAAGCATTTGCTGCCGTTCAGCACGTAGTCGTCGCCATCGCGCTTGGCGCGGGTGCGCAGGTGGGCGGCGTCGGAACCGGCGTCCGGCTCGGTAAGGCAGTAGGATGCCAGCAGCTCGCCGCTGACCAGGCGCGGCAGCCAGGCATCCTTCAGCGCCTGGTCGGCGAAGGAGGCGAGCATCCAGCTGGCCATATTGTGGATGGTCAGAAAGGCCGTGGTGGCGATGCAGCCCGCCGAGAGTTGCTCGAAGATCAGCGAGGCGGACAGGCGCGACAGACCCAGGCCGCCATCCTCTTCTTTTATATAGAGGGCCAGGTAGCCCTGCTCGGCGGCGCGCTTGATCACGTCCACCGGGAAGTGGTGGTCGCGGTCCCAGTCGGCGGCGTGGGGAGCCAGCTCCTTGGCGGAAAAGGCGCGGGCGCTGTCGACCAGCAGGCGTTGTTCTTCGCTTAGTTCAAAATCCATGGGTGGTCCTTAACGGGATGGGTATTCCCGACAATTAGAGCCAGGCCGACTCGTGATCGGCCTGGCGTGCGCTTATTTAAGCTGGATGGTCATATTGGTGCCGGCCACCGAGTCTTCGTCGAACCAGCGGCTGGTCACCGTCTTGGTCTCGGTGAAGAAGCGTACGCCCTGTTTGCCGTAGGCGTGCAGGTCACCGTAGAACGAACCCTTCCAGCCGGTAAAGGAGAAGAACGGCAGCGGTACCGGTACCGGCACGTTGACGCCGACCTGGCCGACTTCCACCGCGTGCTGATAATGCCGCGCAGCGCCGCCGGAACGGGTGAAGATCGAGGTGCCGTTGCCATAGGGGCTGGCGTTGACCAGTTCGATGGCTTCTTCCAGGCTGTCGACTTCCATGCACACCAGCACCGGGCCGAAGATTTCCTCGCGGTACAGACTCATCTTGTTGGTCACGCCGCGAAACAGGGTCGGGCCCAGCCAGTTGCCGTTGGGGTAACCCTCGACCGCGCAGTGCGAGCCATCCAGCAGGCATTCGGCGCCTTCTGCCTTGCCCTCGGCGATCAGCCGTAGCACGCGCTGCTTGGCCTGTTGGCTGATCAGCGGGCCGAAGGCGGCGTGGCCATCGGTCCAGTAGCCGGGTTGCAGGTCGGCCATCTGCGCCTGTAGCTCCTCGATCCACTGCTTCGATTCGCCGACAAACACCGCCACGCTGATTGCCATGCAGCGCTGCCCGGCGGCGCCGCAGCTGGCGCCGACCAGGTTGCTCAGCACCTGCTGTTTGTTGGCGTCGGGCATGATCACCATATGGTTCTTCGCCCCGGCGAAGGCCTGCACGCGCTTCAGGTGGGCGGTGCCGGTGCGGTAGATATGCTGGCCCACCGGCACCGAGCCGACGAAGGAGATGGCGCGGATATCCGGGTGGGTCAGCAGGCTGTCGACCACCTCGCGGGCGCCGTGCAGCACCTGCAATACGCCCTTGGGCGCGCCAGCCTCGATAAACAGCTCGGCCAGGCGGTTGGGCGTCAGCGGGTCCTGTTCGGACGGCTTGAGAATAAAGGTATTGCCGGCGGCGATAGCCAGGGGAAACATCCACAGCGGAATCATCGCCGGGAAGTTGAACGGGGTGATCCCGACGCACACGCCGAGCGGCTGGATCCAGCTGGCGGTGTCGATGCCCGTGGCGACGTTCTCGGCGGTCTCGCCCATCATCAGGCTGGCGATATTGCAGGCCTGCTCGACCACCTCGATGCCACGCCAGACATCGCCCTTGGCATCGGCCAGGGTCTTGCCGGTTTCGCCAGCGAGAATCTCCGCCAGCTCGTCGTGGTGTTCCTTGAGCAGATGCTGGTAACGCAGCATCACCCGTGCGCGGTCAGAGACTGGCACTTCGCGCCAGGTGAGAAAGGCCGTTTTGGC
>DASUOY010000545.1:0-3885 GCA_036276395.1 Pseudomonas sp. | reverse complement strand
GACGAAACGGGCGCGGCCCTTATCGGCGCCTTCCAGATCCGAAGCCTCGATAAAGGCGCTGAGTTCGCGCTCGCCGGCCAGGTAGCTCTGCACCAGGGCGCGCAGAAAGCCGTTGCTCTGCCAGGCGGGATCGGCGAAGCGCTTGTCCTTGGGGGACGGCGCCAGCTCTGACTCGCCGCTGGCGATACGGTACAGCTCGCGCAGGTAGTTGCCGCTGTGCATGCCGGCCTTAAACGGGGTGCGCGCCACCGCCTTGAGCAGGGCACCGGCGGCGCCCAGCACATCGCGCGGACGCACGCCGATCAGCGGAGTCACCGCCAGGGTGTGGCGCTCAGCGGCGGCGGCCAGCTCGGTAGCAGGCACTTCGGCGGTAGGCGCAGCAGCCTTGATCACCGCCTTTTTTACCGCCGGCTTCACGACCTTCTTTACCGGTTGCTTCGGCGGCTTCTTTTCAGCCGTGGGCTCGGACGGCTGGGCGCCCTGCCCGGACGCCGCGCCGCTTTTGGCCCGGCTGGCGCGTGGCTGGCGCGGTGCCTGCGCGGAAACAGCGGGCGCAGGCGTCTGTTCGGCGCCGTGCGGGGCCGAAGGCATTGCGGGGTTCTGGCTCATGACGGATCTCGGACTGACGGACTCTGAAGGCGTGGGGCCAATGGGCAACTCACCAGGCCCAGCGCAGCAACAGCAGCACCAGGACGACGAGGAATACGGTTTCACCGACCATCAGCAGGATCGGCTTGATCCCCACTGCGGCCAGTTCCTTGAGCTGGGTCTTCATGCCCAGGGCACTGATGGCCACCACCAAGCACCAGCGCGACAGCTCGTTGACCCCGCCCTGCACCACCTGCGGCACCACGCCTGTGCTATTGATGCAGGCCAGCGCGAGGAAGCCAACAGCGAACATGGGCAGCAAGGGCGGCCGCTTGCCGGTGGGGTCGGCGCCCTGCATGCGGGTGATCATGGCGGCCACCACAATCACCGGCAGCAGCATGGCCACACGCATCAGCTTGACCACGGTGGCGGTGTCGCCAGTGTCGGTGGACATGCTGTAACCAGCACCGACCACCTGGGCCACATCGTGAATGGTGGCGCCGAGGAACACCCCGGCCAGCTGCGGCGACAGCGAGGCCCAATTGGCGATCATCGGGTAGAGGATCATCGCCACGGTGGACAGCGCCGACACGCCAATCACGGTAAACAGAACGGCGCGTTCCTTCTGCGGGTGGTTGGGCAGCGCGGCGGCTAGCGCCAGTGCGGCCGAGGCACCGCAGATGGCGGTGGCGCCGCCGGTGAGCATGCCGAAAATACGCTTGAAGCCCAGGGCCTTGGCCGCCACCACCGAAACCAGGATGGTCACCACCACCAGGGTCACCACCAGCGCCAGCGGTTTCCAGCCCAGGGCGGCGATCTGCTCCAGGGTGATGCGCATGCCCAGCAGGGCCACGCCGATGCGCAGCACACTACGCGCGGTGAACTCGATGCCGGCCTTGCACTGGCCCTCGGCGGCGAGGAAGTTCAGCGACATGCCCAGCAGCAGGGCGAACAGCATCACCGGCGCGCCGTAATGCTCGGAGAGAAAGGTCGCCGCCGCCGCGACTATCAGGCTGACGACCACGCCCGGCGCCAGTTCGCGCACGCGGCTCTGGATGCTGGCAAGCGCGAGACTGCTCATGACTGGGATTCCTCGGCAACGATAACGATAAAGGCCTGGCCATCGACCCGCTCGACCGGATAGCTGGCCACCTTGAGGGCGGTCGAATTAAGCAGGTAGCCAGTCGCCAGGTTGAAGCGCAGGCCATGGGCACAGCACTGGATCACCCGTCCCTCGAGCTTGCCGCCACAGAATGAGGCGCCCTGATGCGGGCAGCTGTCGTCGATGGCATAGAGCTGCCCCTCGACATTGAACAGCGCCAGGCTGTAGTCCTCGCATTCGATCAGCGCCCGCCCGCCGGGGGCCGGCACACGTTCGGCCGGCACGCAGATACGCGAGTTCATGCGTACTGCCCCTGGGTCTGGCCGAGCGCCTGCAACATGGCCGCGTGTAACAGCTTGGGCGACTGCGCCCCGGAGACTTCCAGGCGGTTATTGAAGATGAAATTCGGCACGCCCTGCGCCATGCCGCCCACTGCCTGCGAAAAATACGGTTGGCCATTGCCACGCAGCGCCGGCGCCAGCTGCGCCGGCTCGTAACCACAGGACGCAGCGATGGCCAGCAGCGTGGCGCTATCGCCCAGGTCCTCGCCATGACGGAAATAGGCGGCGAACAGGCGCTCCAGCAGCGCCTCGCGTTGCGCCGCAGTGCCCAGCCCGGCCGCGCAGGCCAGCAGGCGATGGGCATCGGCGCTATTGGGCATCAGCGCAATGCGGCTCAGGTCCAGATCCAGACCGGCGTCATTGGCCGCCTGCTGCACCTGGGCCTGACGCAGGCTCACCGCCTGCGCGCTACCCAGACGCTCCAGATAGAAGGCGGCAAAGGGCACCCCCTCGGCGGGAAGATGCGGCAACAGTTGCACGCCGTGCCAGGCCAATTCCACCTCGACCTGCGGATGGCTGCCACGCAGCAGCGCCAGCGCCCGCTCCAGCTGGCGCTTACCGATCAGGCACCAGGGGCAGATAAAGTCGAAAAACACATCGATTTTCAATACAGGGCTCATACCGACGCCTCCGCTGCGGCATCCACGGCCTTCTCCTCGACGCCCTCGCCTTTGAGCCGAGCCATGTCGTTGTGGTAGTGGCGCTTGGCATAGAGGAACACCGCCGCCGCCGCGATGCTGACCAGCGGCACCAGTTGGAAGGCATTGTCCAGACCGATCAGGTCGGACACCTTGCCGGTCAGCAGCGGGCCGGTGGCCAGGCCGAGCAGGTTGTTGGCCAGGGTCAGGGTGGCAAAGGCGGTGCCATGCACGCTGTAGTGGGTCAGGTTGGCCACCATGGCGCCGGCCGGCCCCGAGGTGCCGGCGGCGACCAGCATGCCCAGGCAGATGATTACCAGCTGCGGCGTGCCGAACGGCAGGGCGAAGGCCAGCGACAGCAACAGGCAGCTGCCCAGGCAGTAGGCGATGGACAGCACTATCTTGCGATCCGGTCGCTGGCGGCACATACGGTCGCTAAGCATGCCGCAGAGGATCATGCCGGCGCCGCTGCACAGCACTATGATCGCCGCCACCGCGCCGGCCTTATCGGTGGTCATGCCGTAGAAACGGTTGAGATAGCTGGGCATCCAGACGATCACGGTGCCGCCGACGAACAGCTGCAGGCCGCTGCCGACGTACGCGCAGACCACCGACGGGGTGGAGACCAGGGTGCGCAGCCTGGCTCGCTGCCGGGTGGTGGTGACCGGCTCGGCGACCACGTTTCCGGGGTGCTGGTTGCGCAGGAGCTTCGCGTCGTTGACGAGCAGGAAGTAGAGGACGACCAGCACCAGGCCGATCACGCCCATCACGCCGAAGGACCAGCGCCAGCCGAGGTGGACCGCGAGGATGCCGCCGAGGAAGACGCCGAGGACCGAGCCGAACGATCCGCCGGCCATGAACGCACCGGTGAGGGACGCGCGCTTCGACGGCGCGAACACCATCAGCACGACGGCCAGGCCGACGCTGCCGTACGCGGCTTCGCCGAGTCCGATGAAGAGACGGGCGAGCATCATCTGCTCGTAGTTCGCCGCCACGGCGGAGCCCAGGGTCGCGATGCTCCACAGGGTGGCCATCGCGATGATGGCCTTGGACCGACCCCACCGGTCGCCCAGCAGGGACAGCGGGACCGCGAGCAGGCCGACGGTCAGGGCCACGATGCTCGTGAGCGCTCCGAGCTGGGTGTCGCTCAGCGCCCACTCGACCTTGAGGAAGGGAAAGACGGCCGAGAGGACCTGCCGCGACATGTAGTCGGACA
>DASUOY010000544.1:0-7047 GCA_036276395.1 Pseudomonas sp. | reverse complement strand
TTCCACGGCTTGGCGCCCAGGTCCATGGCCGCTTCCTCGATGGACAGGTCCAGCTCACGCAGCCGCGACGACACCACCACCGCCACATAGGCGGAACAGAAGGTGGTGTGGGCGATCCAGATGGTCAAGATGCCACGCTCGGCGGGCCAGCCGATCAGTTGGGCCATGGCCACAAACAGCAGCAGCAGCGACAGACCGGTGATCACCTCGGGCATTACCAGCGGCGCGGTGACCAGGCCACCGAACAGGGTACGACCCTTGAAGTGGGTGACGCGGGTCAGCACGAAGGCGGCCATGGTGCCCAGGATCACCGCGGCAATCGCGGTGTAGCAGGCGATTTCCAGGGAGCGCATCACCGAGCCCATCAGCTGGCTGTTATCCAGCAGGCCGACGTACCACTTGAGCGACCAGCCGCCCCAGACCGTTACCAGCTTGGAGGCGTTGAACGAGTAGATCACCAGGATCAGCATCGGCAGGTAGATAAAGCTCAGGCCGGCCCACAGCATAAAGGTGGAGAAACTGAAGCGTTTCATGGTCGGCCCTCCATTTCTTTAGCCCGGTTCTGGGTAGAAAGCCGGTTGAACAGGATGATCGGGGCCATGCAAGGGAACTTCTTCATGGACGACCCTCCATCTCTTTAGCCTGGTTACGGTTGAACAGAATGATCGGGATGATCAGGATCGCCAGCATCACCACCGCCAGGGCGGACGCCACCGGCCAGTCGCGGTTGTTGAAGAACTCCTGCCACAGCACCTTGCCGATCATCAGGGTTTCCGGGCCACCGAGCAGCTCAGGAATCACGAACTCACCGACCACCGGGATAAACACCAGCATGCTGCCGGCGATGATGCCGTTCTTGGCCAGCGGCACGGTGATTTTCCAGAAGCTGTTGAAGGTGCTCGAACCGAGGTCCGCGGCGGCTTCCAGCAGGCTGGGGTCGTGCTTGACCAGGTTGGCGAACAGCGGCAGCACCATAAACGGCAGGTAGGAGTAGACGATGCCGATATACACCGCGATGTTGGTGTTGAGGATCTGCAGCGGTTCGCTGATCAGGCCGATGCCTTGCAGCACGCTGTTGAGCAGGCCGTTGTTGCTGAGGATGCCCATCCAGGCATACACGCGGATCAGGATCGCCGTCCAGGTCGGCATCATGATCAGCAACAGGAACACCATCTGCTTGTCCTTGTCGGCCCGGGCAATGGCATAGGCCATGGGAAAGCCGATCACCAGGCAAAGGAAGGTGCTGATGGCAGCCATCTTCAAGGAGCCGAGGTAGGCGGCCAGGTACAGGGCATCCTCACTGAGGAAGATGTAGTTGCCCAGGTTGATAAAGATCGCCAGCTTGTTTTCCGCCCAGGTGTACACGTCGGTGTACGGTGGGATGGCCACATCGGCTTCGGCGAAGCTGATCTTCATCACGATGATGAAGGGCAGCAGGAAGAACATAAACAGCCACAGGAAGGGCACGCCGATTACGACGTGACGCCCTCTGGGCAGACGACGGCTGAGGCTTCGTAAGATATTCATGAGCGCAATGCCACCCCGCTATCGTCCTCCCACCAGACGTAAACCTGATCGTCCCAGGTCGGGCGGGTGCCACGGCGTTCGGCGTTGGCCACGAAGGACTGGACGATCTTGCCGCTTGGCAGTTCGACGTGGAATACCGAGTGGCCACCCAGGTAGGCGATGTCGTGCACGGTGCCGCGCGACCAGTTGTAGTCGCAGGTCGGCTGCTCGGTGGTAACCAGGAGTTTTTCCGGGCGGATGGCGTAGGTGATGCTCTTGTCCTGCACCGAGGTGCTGACGCCGTGACCGACGAAGATATTGCGCTCAAGGTCCGGGCTGTCGATCACCGCGTGGCCTTCGGCGTCGTCCACCACTTGGCCTTCGAACAGGTTGACGCTGCCGATGAATTCGCAGACCAGGCGGCTGGTCGGGGTTTCATAGATGTCCACCGGGCTGCCGATCTGGGCAATCCAGCCCAGGTGCATGATGGCGATGCGCTGGGCCATGGTCATGGCCTCTTCCTGGTCGTGGGTCACCATGACGCAGGTTACGCCGACGCGTTCGATGATCTGGACCAGCTCCAGCTGCATCTGCGAGCGCAGCTTCTTGTCCAGGGCACCCATGGGTTCGTCGAGCAGCAGCAGCTTGGGACGCTTGGCCAGGGAGCGGGCCAGGGCCACGCGCTGACGCTGGCCACCGGACAGCTGGTGCGGCTTGCGCTTGGCGTACTGGGTCATGTGCACCAGCTTGAGCATTTCCTCGACGCGGGCGTCGATCTCGGCTTGCGGCAGGCGATCCTGCTTGAGGCCGAAGGCAATGTTCTGCGCCACGGTCATGTGCGGGAACAGCGCATAGGACTGGAACATCATGTTGATCGGCCGCTCGTAGGGCGGCATGTCGGTGATGTCGACGCCATCGAGGATGATGCGCCCTTCGGTCGGCCGCTCGAAGCCGGCGAGCATGCGCAGCAGGGTCGACTTGCCCGAGCCGGAACCACCGAGCAGGGCGAAGATCTCGCCCTTGTTGATGGTCAGGGAAACATCGTCGACCGCGATGGTTTCATCGAATTTCTTCGTAACGCGCTCGATTTTGACCAGCACCTCTTTCGGTTGCTGATCGCCCTCAAGGACCTTTTTATAGGCACTAGAAGCAACTGCCATTACCAAAACTCCCGCAAAAGTAGCGCCCGGCCACAACGGCCCGGCGTTTGAAATTACTGGCCTGACTTGACCTTGGCCCAGCTTCGGGTCAGTCGCCGCTGTACATTGGTCGGCAACTCCGCCGAAATAAACAACTTGTCCAAAACCGCTTGCGGTGGATAAACCGCATCGTCGTTGCGTACGCCCTGATCCATCAACTCTCCAGCCTTTAGGTTGGGATTGGCATAGCCGACATAGTCGCTGACCCCGGCAATGGTGGCCGGCTCCAGCAAATAATTGATAAAGGCGTGGGCCTGTTGCGGGTTACCGGCATCGGCCGGAATGGCCAGCATGTCGAACCACAGGTTGGCGCCCTCTTTGGGGATGGCGTAGGCGATTTCGATGCCCTTGCCGGCCTCTTCGGCGCGGTCGGCGGCCTGCAGGATGTCGCCGGAGAAGCCGGCGGCCACGCAGATGTCGCCGTTGGCCAGATCGCCAATGTATTTGGAGCTGTGGAAGTAGGTGACATAGGGGCGCACGGCCAGCAGCTTGGCTTCGGCCTTGGCGTAATCTTCGGCGCTCTGGCTATTGGGGTCGAGGCCCAGGTAGGTGAGCACCGAAGGCATCATCTCGTCGCCCGAGTCGAGAAAGCTGACGCCGCAGGTGGCGAGCTTCTTCATGTTTTCCGGTTCGAACAGCACGGCCCAGGAGTCGATCGAGTCGACGCCCAGCACTTCCTTGACCTTGGCCACGTTGTAGCCGATGCCATTGGTGCCCCACAGGTACGGCACCGCGTACTGGTTGCCGGGGTCGTTGACTTCCAGCTGCTTGAGCAGCAGCGGGTCGAGGTTCTGCCAGTTCGGCAGCAGCGTGCGGTCGAGCTTCTGGAACGCGCCCGCCTTGATCTGCTTGCCGAGGAAATGGTTGGACGGCACCACCAGGTCATAGCCGCTACGGCCAGCCAGCAGTTTGCCTTCCAGGGTTTCGTTGGAATCGAAGACGTCATAGATGACTTCAATGGCGCTGCTCTTCTCGAACTCGGCCAGGGTGTTCGGGCCGATATAGTCCGACCAGTTGTAGACCTTGAGCTGCGGAGCTGCGGCCTGCACTGCCGAGATGGCGCCAGCGGCGGCTAACAAGCCGGCCAGCCAATTGATACGACGCATAAAAGCTTCCTTATTGTTTTAAGTGCCTGGGCGGGTAAACCCGCCACAGGCTAGGTGCTTCTTACGGTTGCAAGGATTAACGACCCGACTTGACCTTGGTCCAGCTGCGGGTGATGGCGCGTTGTACCGACGGGCTCAGCTCGGAGAAGGTGTAGAGCTTCTTGCTCGCTTCTGCGGTCGGGTAGATGCCCGGGTTGTTGCGGATTTCCTCGTCCACCAGCGGCGTGGCGGCGGCGTTGCCGTTCGGGTAGGCGACGTAGTTGGAGATCGGCGCGATCACTTCCGGGGTCAGGATGTAGTTGAGGAAGGCATGCGCGGCGTCGACGTTCTTGGCGTCGGCCGGGATGGCCATCATGTCGAAGAAGGAGGCGGCGCCTTCTTTCGGAATCGCGTAGGACACCGGTACGTTGTTCTTGGCTTCCTCGGCGCGGGCTTGGGCCTGGAAGATATCGCCGGACCAACCCAGGGCTACGCAGATGTCGCCGTTGGCGAGGTCAGAGATGTACTTGGAGGAGTGGAAGTAGGTGATGTAAGGACGCACCTTCATCAGCAGCTCTTCGGCCTTCTTCACGTCTTCGACGCTGGTCGGGTTCGGGTTCAGACCCTGGTAGTGCAGCGCGGCGGCATAGACTTCATCCGGCGCGTCGAGCATGGAAACGCCACAAGCCTTGAGCTTTTCCATGTTTTCCGGCTTGAACACCATGTCCCAGGAGTCGATGGTGTCGACGCCCAGCGCGGCCTTGACCTTCTCCGGGTTGTAACCGATGCCGGTGGTGCCCCACAGGTAGGGGAAGGCGTACAGGTTGCCCGGGTCGGCGTTGTCCAGGGCCTTCATCAGGTCTGGGTTGAGGTTCTTCCAGTTCGGCAGCTTGGCCTTGTCCAGCTTCTGGAACACGCCGGCCTTGATCTGCTTGGCCAGGAACTGGTTGGACGGCACCACGATGTCGTAGCCCGAACCACCGGAGAGCAGCTTGGCTTCCAGGGTTTCGTTGCTATCGAATACGTCGTAAACCACCTTGATGCCAGTTTCTTTCTGGAAGTTTTCGATGGTGTCTTCGGCGATATAGTCGGACCAGTTGTAAACGTGCAGCACTTTATCCTCGGCCTGCGCAACGCCAACAATGGCGCCCGCCAGGGACAACGCGAGAAGGGTTTTGCCGAATGTTTTCATGCTTACAGCTCCTGTTGTCGTAGTAGTTTTCCAGCTGGGTGCGCAGCCAACCTGCAACACCCTGCGGCGAGCCTGGCTAACGCACTGGCGCAGTCTGGCAAGGACTTATCACTCTTTACAACTTTCAGACGTTACTGCCTAAAACCATTGTTCAGGATTTGCTCAGCGCAACACCACCTGGGCGGTCAGATCGAGGCACAGCCGCGCCTTGTCGATCAACTCGTCGATCTCGGTTTTGCTGATCACCAGCGGCGGCGCAATGATCATGGTGTCGCCCACGGCGCGCATGATCAGGCCGTTGCTGAAGCAGTGCCCGCGGCAGATCATGCCCACGCCCACATCCCCGGCGAAACGCTTGCGCGTGGCCTTGTCCTGCACCAGTTCGATGGCGCCGAGCATGCCGATGCCGCGCACCTCGCCCACCAGCGGATGGTCCGCCAGCTCACGCAGACGTTGCTGCAAGTAGGGTGCCGTTTCTGCCTTGACCCGTTCGACAATCTTTTCTTCGCGCAAGATCCGCAGGTTTTCCAGGCCCACCGCCGCCGCCACCGGGTGCCCGGAGTAGGTGAAGCCGTGGTTGAAATCGCCGCCCTGGTTGAGCACTTCGACCACTTCGTCGCGCACTATCAGGCCGCCCATGGGGATATAGCCTGAGGTCAGGCCCTTGGCGATGGTCATCAGGTCCGGTTTGAGATCGTAGTAATCGCTGCCGAACCATTCGCCGGTACGGCCAAAGCCGCAGATCACTTCGTCGGCGACAAACAGAATGTCGTACTTGGCGAGGATTTCCTTGATCCGCGGCCAGTAGCTGGCTGGCGGAATGATCACGCCACCGGCGCCCTGGATCGGCTCGGCGATAAAGGCGGCGACATTCTCTTCGCCGACTTCGAGGATTTTCGCTTCCAGCTGATCGGCGGCCCAGATGCCGAATGCCTCGGGGCTCATCTCGCCGCCTTCGCCGAACCAGTAGGGCTGCGGGATATGCACGATGCCCGGAATCGGCAGGTCGCCCTGCTCGTGCATGTACTTCATGCCGCCCAGGCTGGCGCCGGCGACGGTGGAGCCGTGGTAACCGTTGTGGCGACTGATGATCACCTTCTTGGCAGGCATCCCCTTGATCGCCCAGTAATGGCGCACCATGCGCAGCATGGTGTCGTTGCCTTCCGAACCGGAGCCGGTGAAGAACACATGGTTCATGCCTTGCGGGGCGACCGCGGCGATCGCCTTGGCCAGCTCCAGCGCCGGCGGCGTGGCGGTCTGGAAGAACATGTTGTAGTAGGGCAGCTCCTGCATCTGCTTATAGGCTGCCTCAGCCAGCTCTTTGCGGCCGTAACCGACGGCGACGCACCAGAGCCCGGCCATACCATCGAGAATCTTGTGACCTTCACTGTCCCACAGGTACACGCCATCGGCCTTGGTGATGATGCGCGGGCCATTGACCGCCAGCTGTTGGAAATCGCTGAACGGCGCCAGGTGGTGATCGCGGCTCATGGCCTGCCACTGGAGGGTTTGCGGGTTGGTCACGGACTTGCTCATAGTTACACCTATCAAAACGGAACCCGCCCTTAGCAGGTTCCTCACTCGTTGCGGCGGCCCGGCGCAGGGATCACCCACGCCGGGCGGCCAGGGGTATTACACCGACAGCAGGAGGAACTCACGCTCCCAGGAGCTGATCACCCGCTTGTAGTTCTCGTGCTCGGCGCGCTTGACCGCGACATAGCCCCGCATGAACTTCTCGCCCAGGTATTTCTCCGCGTCCTTGCAGGCTTCCATACGCTCCAGGGCGTGCTCGATGGTGATCGGCAGGCGCAGGTTGCGGCGCTCATAGCCACGGCCCTTGACCGGCGCGCTCGGCTTCAAGTCCTCGACCATGCCCATGTAGCCGCACAGCAGCGAGGCCGCGAGTACCAGATAGGGGTTGGCATCGGCACCGGCCAGGCGGTTTTCCACGCGACGGTTCTGCGGACCGGCTTCCGGTACGCGCAGGCCCACGGTACGGTTCTCCTCGCCCCACTCCACGTTCACCGGCGCCGAGGTATCGGGCAGGAAACGGCGGAACGAATTG
>DASUOY010000543.1:0-3841 GCA_036276395.1 Pseudomonas sp. | reverse complement strand
CAACGCCGCATAGCGCCGCGCCGGCAGATCGGGGAACAGGTGGTGTTCGATCTGGTGGCTGAGGTTGCCGGTGAGGATATGGAACAGCGGCCCGCCGTTGAGGTTGCTGGAGCCGCGCAACTGACGCAGATACCAGTGGCCGCGGCTCTCGCCGAGCACCGACTCCTTGCTGAACACCGCGGCCTTTTCGGTGAAATGGCCGCAGAAGATCACCGTAAAGGTCCACAGATTACGCAGCAGGTTGGCCAGCACATTACCGGCCAGCACCGCCAGGGCGTTGGCCCCCAGCAGCAGCGCCAGCAGTGGGAAGAACAGGTAATCCTTGCCCCACTGGCGCAAGATCTTGGCGTTGAACTGCTTGAGCAGCGGCGCCACCTCGGCGCGGCTCAGCCGGCCCTTGTAGACCTTGTCCAGACGCAGATGCTGCACCGCGATCGAGTACTGGAACAGCACCGCCTGAATCGTTACCCACAGCGGCTGCCAACGGTAGAAGGGCTTCCAGCGCTGCTCGGGAAACAGCCGTACCAGGCCATAGCCGACGTCGTCGTCCATGCCCAGCACATTGGTCCAGGTGTGGTGCACGTGGTTGTGGGTATGCCGCCAGAAATCACTGGGCCCGGCGATATCCCATTCATAGCTGCGCCCGGCAAATTCGGGATCGTTCATCCAGTCGTACTGGCCGTGCATCACGTTATGCCCCAGCTCCATATTCTCCAGAATCTTGCCCAGGCCCAGCAGCAGGGTGCCGAGCAGCCAGGTCGGCGGCAGCCAACCGAGCATCAGCAGGCCGCGCCCGCTCCAGCAGCAGAAGCGCACCGCCGCGCGAATGCGGCGGATATAGCGCGCATCCGCCTCGCCCAGATCGGCCAGGGTGCGCTGGCGCAGGGCGTCCAGCTCATTGCCGAAAGCCTCCAGCTCATTGGCTGTCAGTTCACGATCACTACGCATAAACATTCCCTCGCAAGTTAAAGATCGATCTCGACATCACTATGGGGCGCGCTGACGCACAGGCGGATCGGCTGGCCCGGCTCGCTAAACAGCACGCCGCTGCGCAGATCGCGCACCGTGCCGCTCAGCAATGTGCAGGTGCAGCTGGCGCAGATGCCCTGCCGACAGCCATGGGCCGGCTTCAGCCCCTGGGCCTCGGCCTGTTCCAGCAGGCTGCGCTGGTTATCGGCAATGGCCTGCTGCTGGCTGCGGGCAAAGCCCAGGCGCACCTCGCGCCGCTGGCTGGCGGGCGACCACGCCGGCGGGGTAAAGGCCTCGACCTGCAGCGCACCCGGCAGCCCGGCGGCTTGCCACCACTGCTGCACCTGGCCGACAAAACCGGCCGGGCCGCAACTGAGCACCGCCCGTTGCTCCAGACCGGCCACGCTGTGCAGGTGCTCGGCACAGAAGCGCCCCTGCAGCTCTGCGCCAAGCGCATCTGCGCCGGTCAAGGGCCAATGCACCTGCAGGTTGCCGTGCTGCGCCTGCAAGGCCTGCAACTCGGCGACGAAGCCACGCTGGCCCTGCTCGCGCACGTAATGCAGCAGTGTGATCGGGGCGCTAAAGCCGCGAGCCAGGGCGGCGCGCAGCATGCCCAACAACGGCGTGACGCCACTGCCGGCGGCCAATAGCAACACGCCCTGTGGCGTCTCGGGCCAGCTCAGCTGGCCATGCACCGGCCCCAGCTCCAGCACCTCGCCCACCGCCAGCTGCTTGAGCAGATAGGGGGAAACACGACCGCCGGGCTGCTGTTTGATGGCGATCTGCAGGCTGCCATCCGCCTGCACCGCAATCAGGCTGTAGCTGCGGCTCAGGCGAACGCCAGCACGTTCGATATACAGCTGCAGATGCTGGCCCGGCCGGGCGCCACGCCAGTTGCCGTTGGCGCGCAGGGTCAGCTGCAGCATATCGGCGGCCACCCAGTGCCGCGCCGTGACCTGGGCCAGCACCCGGTTCAAACGTAACGCCGGGTGCAGCAGCGCCAACCAGGCATCAACATCACTTTCACGCAGCCAGCCCTGGGCCACCCAGGTCCGCAACGGGCGCAGCAGGCGAGCGAATCCACGCATCCAAGCAAAAGGCATCAGGGTCATAATCGTCACTCCAGTGAACAACTGTTCACCAGACTGGCAGAGCACCCGTACTCAGTCAACACTTGTTCACTCAAAGCCCAGCGCACGGCGGTTCGACTCAAGCGAAGCGCATTTGTTAGAGTGCGGCGCTGATCGACCACCGCAGAGCCATGGACGCTTGAAACCACTACAACCGCGCGCCGAACAAAAACTGCAAACCCGCCACGCCCTGATGGACGCGGCGCGCAGCCTGATGGACAGCGGCCGTGGCTTTGGCAGCCTGAGCCTGCGCGAAGTGGCGCGCAGCGCCGGCATAGTGCCTACTGGTTTCTACCGCCACTTCCAGGATATGGACGAACTGGGCCTGGCCCTGGTCGAAGAAGTGGGCGAGACCTTCCGCGACACCATCCGCCAGGTGCGCCACCATGAGTTCGAACTGGGCGGGGTGATCGACGCCTCGGTGCGCATCTTCCTCACCGCGGTGGCGGCCAATCGTGCCCAGTTCCTGTTTCTCGCCCGCGAGCAGTACGGCGGCTCGCAACTGGTACGCCAGGCCGTGGGCGCCTTGCGCGAGCGCATCACCGCCGACCTGGTGGCGGACCTCGCCGCCATGCCCAAGCTGCAGCACTTCGATGGCCCGGCGCAGAATGTGATCGCCGACCTGGTGGTAAAAACCGTGTTCGCCACCCTGCCGGAACTGATCGACCCGCCCTCGCCCACCTTGCCGAGCCACGCCACCCCCGAAGCCAAAATGATCGAGCAGCTGCGCTTTATCTTTATCGGCGCCAAGCACTGGCAGGGCCTGGGCCAGCCCAGGGACTAGCAAGCCGTTGAAAACTACCTACGTTGCCGATACGGCGTTAAAAACAGGCTCGGAATGCTCATTTACAGCTCGTAAACTCCGCTTCCTCGCCGTTTGACCAGCCGAAGGCTGTTACTAACGTAGCGCCTTGTCTCGGCTGCCTCGCCTACGTTTTCAACGACCCGCTAGCCGCACCAGAACGGCGCAGCCACGGCGCGCACGCACCAAAGCATTCCTTGCGGCGCCCTAAGTTCTGCCACGCCTCGCCCCGCGCGACTGCTCTGCGTGGCCCTGCGGCAGCTTGGCAAGACCCTTGCTCTAGTACCGGCATAGCCCTGCCGGAAACTGCCCATGCTGGTCATCCACCGCCGTATCGCCGCCCAGCCGCGCTGGGACGCCGAGCTCGAACTGAGCTTCGAGGCCCGCAGCAAGAGTCGCCTACGCTGTTTCAGCCGCAGCGGCGAGGACATCGGCCTGTTCCTCGAACGCGGCCAACCCGCCCTGCACGACGGTGAATGTCTGCAAGCCGAGGACGGCCGCATCGTGCGCGTGATCGCCTGCCCCGAGCCACTGCTGCACGTCACCTGCGCCAACCCCTTCGAACTGATGCGCGCCGCCTATCACCTGGGCAACCGCCATGTCGCCCTGCAACTCGGCGATGGCTGGTTGCGCCTGCCGGATGACTATGTGCTCAAGGCCATGCTCGAACAGCTCGGCGCGACGGTGGCGCTGATCGAAGCGCCCTATCAACCGGAACAGGGTGCCTACGGTGGCGGCCATCACCACTCCCACGCGGGAGACGCCGAATTCAGCTACGCCCCGCGCCTGCATCAATTCGGTGCGCGCAAGTGAATAAAGCCTGGCAGCTACTCCGGCTCGCCAGCCCGCAACTGCCGATTGGCGGTTATAGCTATTCCCAGGGCCTGGAAATGGCCGTGGAGCAGGGCCTGGTCGATAACGCAGAAAGCGCCCAGCGCTG
>DASUOY010000542.1:0-7079 GCA_036276395.1 Pseudomonas sp. | reverse complement strand
ATCACCTTCCGCATCAGCCGCCCGGCCGACGGCACGCTGGTGGCCATGGCCAAGTCCGGCTTCGTATTCTTCGACTATCAGCAGAGCAAGGTGGTGGCCATGCCTGCGACCTTCAGCGCCAAGTTCGCCAAGGTCAACTGGTTGGCCTAGCAGCAACCCCGAACGGCCAGGGCACTTGCAGAAAAGCCGACCATTTGTCGGCTAATGCCTGCTGATCAGACCTCAATCGGCATTATTCGCCCATTTCCCACCCAGGCGGATGACAGCTTGCACTTGCTCTGCTACGCATTAGCAGAACAACAAGAGGGGAACTGCCATGCCAACCCAGCGCAGCCATACCCGCCAGGCCGGTTTGCTCAGCAACCTGCTGGCCATCGGCTTACTGACCCTTCCCATACCGACCCAGGCCAGCACGCAGGCCGACCAGCAACCCAGGGCCGTCGCCAGCGCCGAGAAATGCCGGGGCACAGTGTCTTTCGACGGCTAAAAGCCCCCTTTCCGTGCAGCCCGCTGCCTGGGCCACGCCAACTGCCCGTTTCAGGGCAGTGGCTCACTCGGCGCGCCCCATCCAAGTGCAGCCCAGCCAGTAACGCCTCTTTTTGCAGCGCAAAAGTGCCGCAAGGCTGTGCACATGCCCGTCAGCGCAGGTTGCGCCGTGCGCACCAGCAGCCCGCCATCTGCTGCCCCTCGTAGGGAAATCACCTGATGCAACAGCCGCTGCTGCCTAGCCTTTAAAAAGGTTGGCGCAGCTTTTGCTAAGACATACCCACAAGTAGCCAATGGTGGCTATTCGATAAACGACAAAGACGTCGCCTAGACCACGCCCCAGAGGCGCCTGGCCTATGCGACGTTTTGCGTTTTACGCCCCAGCGCCTGGGGCCGGTGCCCACTCTGCGATCCAGGCTGGGCGCTTGTAACTCTCTAAACCAGCTGTGGCTTCGGCCCCAGGGTGCTGCACCACAAGTACGGCACCTACCCGGTGAATTGCGCCAGCCATGTCCACGACCATGGCACGGCGCAATCACCGGGACCCTTTTCTGCTGATGAGGTTTGCGATGAATACAAGTTTCTGGAAATCCGGCCACACCGCGACGCTGTTCGCCGCCTTTCTCTATTTCGACCTGAGTTTTATGGTCTGGTACGTGCTCGGCCCACTGGCCGTGCAGATCGCCACCGCCCTCGACCTGACCGCGCAACAACGCGGCCTGATGGTGGCCACGCCGATTCTCGCCGGCGCCGTGCTGCGCCTGCTGATGGGCTTTATCTGTGATCGCCTGTCACCCAAGACCGCCGGCCTGATTGGCCAGGTCATCGTCATAGTGGCGCTGTTCTGCGCCTGGCAGATCGGCATCCAGAGCTATGAACAGGCTCTGCTGCTCGGCCTGTTCCTCGGCTTCGCCGGCGCCGCCTTCGCCGTGGCCCTGCCGCTGGCTTCGCAGTGGTACCCGCCGCAGCACCAGGGCAAGGCCATGGGCATTGCCGGCGCGGGCAACTCCGGCACCGTGCTGGCGGCCCTGTTCGCCCCGGGCCTGGCCGCGCTGTTCGGCTGGCAGAACGTGTTCGGCTGGGCGCTGATCCCGCTGCTGGCCACCCTGCTGATCTTCGCCTTGCTGGCCAAGAACGCACCGGAGCGGCCCAAGCCGAAAGCCCTGGCCGACTACCTGAAGGCCCTGGGCGACCGCGACAGCTGGTGGTTTATGTTCTTCTACAGCGTCACCTTCGGCGGCTTTATTGGCCTGGCCAGCGCCCTGCCCGGCTACTTCAATGACCAGTACGGCCTGAGCCCGGTCACAGCCGGCTACTACACCGCCGCCTGCGTCTGCGCCGGCAGCCTGATGCGCCCCCTGGGCGGCGCCCTGGCCGACCGTATCGGTGGTATCCGTTCGCTGCTGGTGATGTACACCCTGGCGTCGCTGAGCATCGCCGCGGTGGGCTTCAACCTGTCCAGCTCGACCGCTGCGCTGTTCCTCTTCGTCACCGCCATGCTCGGCCTGGGTGCCGGTAACGGCGCGGTGTTCCAGTTGGTGCCGCAGCGTTTTCGCAAGGAAATCGGCGTAATGACCGGCCTGATCGGCATGGCCGGTGGCATCGGCGGCTTCTTCCTGGCCGCGGGCCTGGGCACCATCAAGCAACACACCGGCGACTACCAGATGGGCCTGTGGCTGTTCGCCAGCCTCGGCGTGCTGGCCTGGTTCGGCCTGTACGGCGTGAAAAAGCGCTGGCGCACCACCTGGGGCAGCGCTGCAGTTACTGCGGCCCGGGTGTAATACTCGGACCTGGGGTGGATCGACAAGCGCGATCCACCCCAGGCCCACCACTGGAGCGTTGAGGCAAAGGCGGGGCCGATCGGCAATGCTGCATTGCACTGGTCAGGAAAGGCGGGTGAAGTCGGCAACGGCGAACTCGTGCAGCCGTGCCGTCCCGCCTTTGCCTCAACTCTTCCCAACCCAGGATGCCCCATGGCCCTGCAACTGACCTTCGGCGAAGCCAGCGCCATTGGCCCCCGGGCCGAGAACCAGGACGCCATTCGCGTGGTAACCCCGGCGCCGGCCCTGGCGGCGAGCAAGGGCTATCTGTTCGCCCTGGCCGATGGCGTCAGCCAGTGCGCCGATGGCGGCCTGGCCGCGCGCGCCACCCTGCAGGCCCTGGCCCTGGACTATTACTCCACCCCGGAAACCTGGGCGGTCAGCCAGTCCCTGGATCGCGTGCTGGTGGCACACAACCGCTGGCTGCAAGCCAATGGCGGCGGCCAGCCACTGCTCACCACCCTCAGTGCCCTGGTGCTGCGCGGGCGGCGCTTTACCCTGGCGCATATCGGCGATTGCCGCGCCTATCGCTGGCACCAGGGCACGCTTGAGCGCATCAGCGAGGACCATGTCTGGGAACAACCGGGCATGCAGCATGTACTCAAGCGCGCCATGGGCCTGGACCAGCACCTGGTGGTGGACTACCTGGATGGCGAACTGCGTGCCGGCGAATGCTTCGTGCTGGTCAGCGACGGGGTCTGGGCGACCCTGGGTGACAACGGCATCCAGCAGATACTGCACGACGAACAGGACCTGCCCGCCGCCAGCCGCGCCCTGGTCAATGCCGCCCACCTGGCCGGCAGCCAGGACAACGCCAGCGCCCTGCTGCTGCGGGTCGAGGCGCTGCCGCAAAGCGATCTGGCCGACACCCTGGCCCAGCTGCAGCACTGGCCCGTGCCGCCGAAACTGCGCGACGGCCAGGCGTTCGAGGGCTGGCAGGTCGAACGTCTGCTGGCCGAGTCGCGCCAGTCCCTGGTCTACCGGGTGCGCGATGCCCAGGCGCGGCGCTGGCTGCTGAAAACCCTGCCGGCCAGCCGCAGCGATGAGCCGCAGGCGGGCCCCGCCCTGTTGCTCGAGGAATGGTTCCTACGCCGGGTGGCCGGGCGCTTCTTCGCCGAAGTGCACCCGCTGCCGCAACGTCAGCACCTGTATTACGTGCAGCGCGAATACGCCGGGCAAACCCTGGACGAACACCAGCGCCTGAGCGGTGCGCTCGCCCTGCCGCAGTGGCTGGATATCGCCCCGCGCCTGATCAAGGCCCTGGGCATGCTGCACCGGCGCAATATCCTGCACCGCGATATCAAGCCGGAAAACCTGCTGTGGGGCGATGACGGCGAGTTGCGCGTGCTGGATTTCGGCCTGGCCTACTGCCCGGGGCTGTCGCGCGACGAAGCCTGCGAGCTGCCTGGCACCCCCAGCTATATCGCCCCGGAAGCCTTTGCCGGCGCGGCGCCCAACGCCCAGCAGGACATCTACAGCGCCGGCGTAACCCTGTATTACCTGCTAACCGGACACTACCCCTATGGCGAGATCGAAGCCTTCCAGCATCCGCGCTTCGGCCAGCCCACCCCGGCCAGCCGCTATCGCCCGGACCTGCCGAGCTGGATCGACGACAGCCTCAATCGAGCCCTCTGCGCCGACCCCAAAGGCCGTTATGAAACCGCCGAGGAATGGCTGCTGACCCTGGAGCAGGCCGAGCGCAAATCCCTGAGCAGCCGGCCTCGGCCACTGCTCGAACGCGAGCCGCTGCTGGTCTGGCGCAGCGTGGCGCTGTTTTCCCTGCTGCTTAATCTGGCGCTGCTGCTATGGCTGCTGCAATAGGAGGCGAAAGCGCACCAACATGGCGCAAGACGCCTTTAAAGGGTGCAGGAAAACAGCCATAACCCCTTCGCAAGTCGCTGAAAAGCTTTGTAAATCGCAAATCGGCGAAGTTGGCACAAGCCCTGCATTGGTATGAGCAGTATTAAATAAAGCGCCGCCCTCAACGATGAAGGCAGCGCTTCCCGAGAGAACGGGATTGGACAAAGGCGTCCTGCTAGGCAACTAGCGGGACGCCTTTTTTGCTTTATGGCTGCCATCCCTGGCAGCCACCCTTTGGGCCGTCGCTACACGACGTTAAAAATTGCTCCAGGCAATTTTTTATGGCCTGCCTCCCTTGGGGGCCACCCTTTGGACCGTCGCGGAGCGACGTTAAAAATTGCTCCCGACATTTTTTTATGGCCCGCCTCTCTGGGGGCCACCCTTAGAGCCGTCGCGGGGCGACGTTAAAAACTGCTCCCGACAATTTTTCCGTGATTTTTGATTCAGGAGATGGCCGGCATGAAAAAACTCAAGCTGGTGATGATTGGCAACGGCATGGCCGGTGTCCGCACCCTCGAAGAGCTGCTCAAGCTCGCCCCCGACCTCTACGACATCACGGTGTTCGGTGCCGAGCCGCACCCGAACTACAACCGCATCCTGCTCTCGCCGGTTCTGGCCGGCGAGCAGACCTTCGAGGAAATCATCCTCAACGACCTCAACTGGTATGCGCAAAACAATATCCAGCTGATGCTCAACCGCAAAGTGGTCGACATCAACCGCAAGAAGCGCATCGTCATCGCCGATGACGGCAGCACCGCCGAATACGATCGCCTGCTCATCGCCACCGGTTCCAACCCGTTCATCCTGCCGATTCCCGGCAACAAGCTGGAAGGCGTGATCGGCTACCGCGACGTGGCCGATACCCAGACCATGATCGACACCGCCAAGAGCCACAGCCACGCGGTGGTGATCGGCGGCGGCCTGCTCGGCCTGGAAGCGGCCAACGGCCTGAAGATGCGCGGCATGGACGTGACCGTGGTGCACCTGTCCGACTGGCTGCTGGAGCGTCAACTGGACAAGACCGCCGGCAAGCTGCTGCAAACCGCCCTGGAGGCCCGTGGCATCCACTTCCGCCTCAATGAGCAAACCGAAGAGCTGATGGACAACGGCGAAGGCCGGGTCTGCGCCGTGCAGTTCAAGGGTGGCGACGTGATCCCCGCCGACCTGGTGGTGATGGCCGCCGGTATCCGCCCCAACACCGAACTGGCCGAGAAAGCCGGCATTCCGTGCAACCGCGGCATCCTGGTCAACGACACCATGCAGACCTATGACCCGCGCGTGTACTCGATCGGCGAATGCGCCAACCACCGCGGCATCGCCTACGGTCTGGTCGCCCCGCTGTTCGAACAGGCCAAGGTCTGCGCCAACCACCTGGCCCAGCTCGGCTTCGCCCGTTATCAGGGCTCGGTGACCTCGACCAAGCTGAAGGTCACCGGTATCGACCTGTTCTCCGCCGGCGACTTTATGGGCAGCGAAGGCACCGAGACCATCACCCTCTCCGACCCCATCGGCGGCGTGTACAAGAAGCTGGTGATCAAGGACGACATCCTGGTCGGCGGCTGCCTGTATGGCGACACCGCCGACGGCGGCTGGTATTTCCGCCAGATCAAGGAAGGCGCCAATATCAGCGAGATCCGCGATCATCTGATGTTCGGCGAAAACGCCCTGGGCGACGTCGGCCACCAGGGCCAGAGCAGCACCGCCAATATGCCCGACAGCATGGAAGTGTGCGGCTGTAACGGCGTGTGCAAGGGCACCATCGTCAAGGCGATCCAGGAGAACGGCCTGTTCTCGGTCGATGAGGTGAAGAAGCACACCAAGGCCGCCAGCTCCTGCGGTTCCTGCGCCGGCCTGGTCGAGCAGATTCTGATCAGCACCGTCGGCGGCGCCGCCGATGTGAAGCCGAAAAGCGAGAAAGCCATCTGCGGTTGCAGCGAGATGAACCACGGGCAGATCCGCCAGGCGATTCGCGAGCAGCACCTGACCAGCATGGCGCAGACCATGGAATTCCTGAACTGGAGCACGCCAAACGGCTGCGCCACCTGCCGCCCGGCGTTGAACTACTACCTGATTTCCACCTGGCCGGGCGAGGCCAAGGACGACCCACAGTCGCGCCTGATCAATGAACGCGCCCACGCCAATATCCAGAAGGACGGCACCTACTCGGTAGTGCCACGCATGTGGGGCGGCGTAACCAACCCGTCCGAGCTGCGCCGCATCGCTGACGTCGCCGACAAGTACAACGTGCCGATGGTCAAGGTCACCGGCGGCCAGCGTATCGACCTGTTGGGCATCAAGAAGGAAGACCTGCCGGCCGTGTGGAAGGAACTGGACATGGCCTCGGGCCACGCCTACGGCAAATCCATCCGTACCGTGAAGACCTGTGTAGGTAGCGAGTTCTGCCGCTTCGGCACGCAGAATTCGACCCAGCTGGGCATCGACCTGGAGCACGACCTGTTCAATATGTGGTCGCCGCACAAGGTCAAGCTGGCGGTCTCCGGCTGCCCGCGCAACTGCGCCGAGGCCGGCATCAAGGACGTCGGCATCATCGGCGTGGACTCCGGCTTCGAGATGTATATCGGTGGTAACGGCGGGATCAAGACCGAGGTCGCCGAGTTCTTTGTCAAGGTGAAAACCGCCGAAGAAGTGCGCGAATACAACGGCGCCTTCCTCCAGCTGTACCGCGAGGAAGCCTTCTACCTGGAGCGCACCGTGCACTACATGCAGCGCGTCGGCATGGAGCACATCAAAAAGGCCGTGCTGGAAAACGAGGAAAATCGCAAGGCGCTCAATGCCCGCCTGCAGTTCGCCCTGTCGTTCGAGCAGGACCCGTGGAAAGAACGCATCGAAACCCCGCAACTGAAAAAAGAGTTCGACCGTATCAGCGTCGTGCAAGTCGAGGAGGCCACCGTA
>DASUOY010000541.1:0-6359 GCA_036276395.1 Pseudomonas sp. | reverse complement strand
ACCATCTTGGCGATCTTGCCGCTGATGGTGTTGTCCTTGATGCGCAGGATCATCCCGCCCAGCTGTTCGGCACTAACCGGCGACTGGTCAATTTCCAGGGCGTCCTTGTTGAGCAGGCTGGACAGCTCGCCCATCACCCAGTTGGCGGCCAGCTTGGCATCGCCACACACGGCATTCACCGCCTCGAAGTAGTCGGCCAGTTCGCGGCTGGCGGCCAGTACGTTGGCGTCATAGGCGGACAGGCCGAACTCGCGCTCGAAACGCTCGCGTTTCTGCACCGGCAGCTCCGGCAGGGTGGCGCGCACCTCGTCGAGGAAGCTCTGCTCGATCACCACCGGCAGCAGGTCCGGGCAGGGGAAGTAACGATAGTCGTTGGCTTCTTCCTTGCTGCGCATGGAGCGCGTCTGGTCCTTGTTCGGGTCGTACAGGCGGGTTTCCTGCACCACCTTGCCGCCATCTTCGATCAGCTCGATCTGACGCTGCACTTCGTGGTTGATGGCTTTTTCGATAAAGCGGAACGAGTTGACGTTCTTGATCTCGGCGCGGGTGCCGAACTCGGCCTGGCCCTTGGGGCGTACCGAGACGTTGCAGTCGCAGCGCAGCGAGCCTTCGGCCATATTGCCGTCGCAGATGCCCAGATAACGCACCAGGGCGTGGATCGCCTTGACGTAGGCCACGGCTTCCTTGGCCGAACGGATATCCGGCTCGGAAACGATCTCCAGCAGCGGGGTGCCGGCGCGGTTGAGGTCGATGCCGCTCATGCCGTGGAAGTCTTCGTGCAGGCTCTTGCCGGCGTCTTCTTCCAGGTGGGCGCGGGTGATGCCGATGCGCTTGGTGGTGCCGTCTTCCAGGGTGATATCCAGAAAGCCTTTGCCGACTATGGGGTCATCCATCTGGCTGGTCTGGTAGCCCTTGGGCAGGTCCGGGTAGAAGTAGTTCTTACGGGCAAAGATGTTCTTGCCGGCGATTTCGGCGTCGATGGCCAGGCCAAATTTGCAGGCCATGCGCACGGCTTCGGCGTTCAGCACCGGCAGAGTGCCGGGCATGCCGAGGTCAACCAGGCTGGCCTGGGTGTTGGGCTCGGCGCCGAAGGCGATGGCGCTGGCGGAGAAGATCTTCGATTGGGTGCTGAGCTGGGCGTGGATTTCCAGCCCGATTACGGTTTCCCATTGCATATTCAGTCGTCCTCAGAATCCAGCCGGAGCTTGTGTGTGCCAGTCAGTGACCTGTTGGTACTGATGGGCGACGTTGAGCAGGCGGCCTTCCTGGAAGTAAGGGGCGAGCAGTTGCACACCGACCGGCAGGCCATCGACGAAGCCGGCAGGCATCGACAGGCCGGGGATGCCGGCGAGGTTGGCGGTGATGGTGTAAATGTCTTCCAGGTAGGCGGCGACCGGATCGTTATTCTTCTCGCCGAGCTTCCAGGCCAGGTTCGGCGTGGTTGGGCCGAGGATCACGTCGACGTCATTAAAGGCGGCGACAAAATCATTCTTGATCAGCCGGCGGATCTTCTGCGCCTTGAGGTAGTAGGCGTCGTAGTAACCGGCGGACAGTGCGTAGGTGCCAACCATGATGCGGCGTTTAACCTCGACGCCAAAGCCTTCGCCACGGGAGCGCTTGTACAGGTCTTCCAGATTCACCGGGTTCTCGCAGCGGTAGCCGAAGCGCACGCCGTCGAAGCGCGACAGGTTGGAGCTGGCTTCGGCTGGGGCGATTACGTAGTAGGCGGGAATCGCGTGCTGCATATTCGGCAGGCTGATTTCCTTGACGGTCGCGCCGAGCTTTTTCAGCTCTTCGACAACAGCCATCACCTTCTCGCCGATGCGGGCGTCCAGACCGGCACCGAAGTACTCCTTCGGCAGGCCGATGCGCAGGCCATTCAGCGGCTGGCTAAGGGCGACCAGATAGTCGTCCACCGGCTGATCGACGCAGGTCGAGTCCTTGGCATCGAAACCGGCCATGGCTTGCAGCATCAGCGCGCAGTCTTCCGCCGTGCGGGCCAATGGGCCGCCCTGATCGAGGCTAGAGGCGTAGGCGATCATGCCCCAACGCGAAACGCGGCCGTAGGTCGGCTTGATCCCGGTGAGGTTGGTCAGAGCAGCGGGTTGGCGGATCGAGCCGCCGGTGTCGGTGCCGGTAGCCGCAGGCAGCAGGCGTGCGGCCACAGCTGCAGCCGAGCCGCCGGAGGAGCCGCCCGGTACGCGGGTCAGGTCCCAGGGGTTCTTCACCGCGCCGTAGTGGCTGGATTCGTTGGCCGAACCCATGGCGAACTCGTCCATGTTCAGCTTGCCCAGGGTCACGGTACCGGCGGCGGCGAGTTTCTCGACCACGGTGGCGTTATAGGGGGCCTTGAAACCGGTGAGGATCTTCGAGCCGCAACTGGTCAATACGTCCTGGGTGCAGAACAGATCCTTGTGGCCAATTGGCGCGCCGAGCAGGGCGCCGCTCTCGCCAGTCGCGCGGCGGGCATCGGCGGCCTTGGCCTGGCTCAGGGCCAGCTCCTCGGTGACGGTGATAAAGCTGTTGAGCTGCGGGTCGAGTTGCTGAATGCGCGCCAGCAGGCTGCGGGTCAGTTCTTCGGCAGAAAATTGCTTGTCGGCGAGTCCGCGGGCGATCTCGGCCAGGGTCAATTGATGCATGGCTAGGCGTTTTCCCTTACTCGATGACTTTCGGAACCAGATACAGGCCGTTTTCCACGGCCGGGGCGATGGCCTGGTAGGCCTCGCGCTGGTTGCGTTCGGTGACCAGATCGGCGCGCAGGCGCTGAGTGGCTTCCAGGGGGTGAGCCAGGGGCTCGATGCCGTCGGTATTGACCGCCTGCATCTGGTCAATCAGGCCGAGAATGTTGTTAAGGGTCTCGGTGGTACTCGGAATATCGGCTTCATTCAGGCCCAGTCGGGCCAGATGAGCGATCTTCTCCACTTCGGAGCGTTCAAGCGCCATCAGGTTTCTCCCTAAATAAGGCAGCGGATTTCGCGGGCCGCCTATGGAAATGTGAACGAGTCGCCATGCGCAAATGCACAGGGAACAGATAGTGACAGGTGGCGGTCAAAGGCCGCGATGATGGGCCCTAAAGCCCGGAAAAACAGGCAATCTAACATATTGGTGCCTTGCTCAAAATCCCTGCCGTTGTTAGAGTTTGCCGCACTTTTTTACCCACGCGTTGCCTAGGGTCCCTATCCCATGTTCAAAAAACTGCGTGGCATGTTTTCCAGCGATCTTTCGATTGACCTGGGCACTGCCAATACCCTGATCTATGTTCGCGAGCGCGGCATTGTCCTCAACGAGCCGTCGGTCGTCGCTATCCGTACCCACGGCAACCAGAAAAGCGTGGTGGCGGTCGGAACCGAGGCCAAGCGCATGCTCGGCCGTACTCCGGGCAATATCGCCGCCATTCGCCCGATGAAGGACGGCGTGATCGCCGACTTCAGCGTCTGCGAAAAAATGCTGCAGTACTTTATCAACAAGGTTCACGAAAACAGCTTCCTGCAGCCGTCGCCGCGTGTGCTGATCTGTGTACCGTGCAAATCCACCCAGGTGGAGCGCCGCGCCATTCGTGAATCGGCCCTCGGTGCCGGTGCCCGCGAAGTATTCCTGATCGAAGAGCCGATGGCCGCTGCCATCGGTGCCGGCCTGCCGGTGGAAGAAGCCCGTGGTTCGATGGTTGTCGATATCGGCGGCGGCACCACCGAAATCGCCCTGATCTCGCTGAACGGTGTGGTCTACGCCGAATCCGTACGGGTTGGCGGCGACCGTTTCGACGAAGCCATCATCACCTACGTGCGCCGCAACTATGGTTCGCTGATCGGTGAATCCACCGCCGAGCGGATCAAGCAGGAAATCGGCACCGCATACGCCGGTGGCGAACTGCGCGAAGTCGACGTGCGTGGTCGTAACCTGGCCGAAGGCGTACCGCGCAGCTTTACCCTGAACTCCAACGAAGTGCTGGAAGCCCTGCAGGAATCCCTGGCGACCATCGTTCAGGCGGTCAAGAGCGCCCTGGAGCAGTCGCCGCCGGAACTGGCCTCCGATATCGCCGAGCGCGGCCTGGTGCTGACCGGTGGTGGCGCGCTGCTGCGCGACCTGGACAAGCTGCTGGCCCAGGAAACCGGTCTGCCGGTTATCGTTGCCGAAGACCCGCTGACCTGCGTGGCCCGTGGCGGCGGCAAGGCACTGGAAATGATGGATCGCCACACCATGGACCTGCTGTCCTCGGAATAAGCCATCTGTTCCACGCCTTAAGCTGCAAGCCGGGTCCCGCCCGCTTGCAGCTTTTTGTTTGCTGCCTGACGCCCTGAGGAGCTGCCCATCAAACCGCTATTTGCCAAAGGTCCTTCGCTCGGGGTGCGCCTGCTGGTGTTCACCGTGCTGTCGGTTGCGCTGATGGTGGTGGATGCTCGCTTCGCGGTGCTCAAGCCCCTGCGCGGTCAACTCGGCCTGATAGTCGAGCCGGTTTACTGGCTCGGCCGTCTGCCCGTGACCCTGTGGGAGGGCGCCACCCAGGGCCTGAGTTCGCGCAGCGAGCTGACCGCCGAGAACGAGCGGCTCAAGGCCGAGCAATTGATCCTGCAGCGCCGCCTGCAGAAGCTCGCCGCGCTGACCGAGCAGAATGTGCGCCTGCGCGAGCTGCTCAATTCCGCCGCGCTGGTCGACGACGACGTGCTGGCCACCGAGCTGATCGGCATCGATCCCAACCCCTTCAGCCATCGCATCCTGATCGACAAGGGTGCCAAGGACGGGGTCCTGCTGGGCCAGCCGGTGCTCGATGCCCGCGGCCTGATGGGCCAGGTGGTCGAGGTGTTGCCCTACAGCTCACGGGTGCTGCTGCTGACCGACAGTACCCACAGCATTCCGGTGCAGGTCAACCGCAACGGCCTGCGCGCCATCGCCAGCGGTACCGGTAACCCGGAACGCCTGGAACTGCGCCATGTGGCCGATACCGCGGATATCAAGGAAGGCGATTTGCTGGTCAGCTCAGGCCTGGGTCAGCGCTTTCCGGCCGGTTATCCGGTGGCCACGGTCACCGAGGTGATCCACGATTCTGGCCAGCCGTTCGCCATAGTGCGCGCCGTGCCGACCGCCAGCCTCAATCGCAGTCGCTATATGCTGCTGGTGTTTACCGATCCGCGCACGCCGGAACAGCGCGCCAGCGAGTCGGCCATGGCCCAGGAAGCCCTGGACCGCGAAATTCTGCAGCAGGCGGGTGCGGCCGAAGACAGCCCCGTTACTAAGCCGGAGGCTGCGCAATGATTGCCGCACGTGGCAACAATCTATGGGTGGTCTGGTTGACCCTGGGCCTGGCCTTGCTCCTCAGCGTGTCGAGCATGCCGCGCTTTATGGAAGTAGGTCGGCCGTTGTGGCTGGCGCTGATCCTGACCTACTGGGTGCTGGTCTTGCCCCATCGCGTGGGGATGACCACGGCCTGGTGCATGGGCCTGCTGGCCGACGTGCTGAATGGCTCCCTGCTCGGGCAGAATGCCTTGACCCTGACCCTGATCACCTTCTTGCTGCTGACGTTGCACCAGCGTCTGCGCATGTTCCCCATCTGGCAGCAGGCGACTGTGCTGTTGGTGGTATTTGGCCTGGCCCAACTGGTGCAGTTGTGGTTGCATGCCCTGACCGGCAATCGTCAGCCAACCCTTGAGTTCGTCTTGCCGGCGTTGGTCAGTGCGCTGCTCTGGCCCTGGGTCTGCGCCATTCTGCGCGGCCTGCAACAGCGCCTCGGGGTTCATTAAGCGCGGTCTGTCGATCGCGCACCTATCCGACAGGGAGATGTCAGCATGGCCAGGCTCTATTTGGCATCCGCATCGCCGCGTCGACGTGAGTTGTTGACGCAGATTGGCGTGCCCTTTCTCAGCCAGATCGCTCCCATTGATGAAAGCCCCTTGCCAGATGAGGCCGCCCACGCCTATGTAGAGCGTCTGGCGCGGGCCAAGGCGCAGGCTGGCCTGGCGGCTTTGGCCGATAAACCCGAGGCCGTGGTGCTGGGCGCCGACACCGCCGTGGTGCTGGACGGGCGTATCCTCGGCAAACCGGCCGATCAGGCCGAGGCGCGGGCTACCCTGGCCGCGTTGTCGGGGCGCAGCCATCAGGTGCTGACGGCGGTGGCCCTGGCCAGCGCAACCCGGGTTGCGGCCCGGGTGGTGAGCAGTCAGGTGAGCTTTCGCCCTTTGACCGGCGCTGAAATTGACGCCTACTGGGCCAGCGGCGAGCCGCGGGACAAGGCCGGTAGCTACGCTATCCAGGGGCTGGCGGCGGTATTTGTCAGCCAGTTGCAGGGCAGTTATTCGGCGGTGGTGGGCTTGCCCCTGTGCGAAACTGCCGAGCTGCTCGCAGAATTTGCTATTCCGTGCTGGCAG
>DASUOY010000540.1:0-10094 GCA_036276395.1 Pseudomonas sp. | reverse complement strand
CTCCGCCCAGGGCACCAAATTGCCGGATGAGATCGAGTTGATGATCGAGGAGTTGCTCGACCAGCCGATGACAGTGGTGGAGTCGGCCAGAATCGGTAAGGCTTCGCGAATCAACGACGCTTCGGGCCGTTATATCGAATTCTGCAAGAGCAGTGTGCCGACTAGTACGAGCTTCTCCGGCCTGAAGATCGTGGTCGATTGCGCCCACGGCGCGGCCTACAAGGTGGCGCCCAGCGTATTCCGTGAGTTGGGTGCCGAGGTGCATGTACTGTCGGCGCAGCCGGATGGGCTGAACATCAATGCTGGTTGCGGCTCTACTCATATGGAGAGCCTGCAGGCCGAAGTACTGGCGCGTCAGGCTGATCTGGGCATCGCCTTCGATGGCGATGCCGACCGTGTGCTGATGGTCGATCACACGGGGGCCATAGTCGATGGTGATGAGCTGTTGTTTATCATTGCGCGCGATTTGCATGAGCGCGGCAAGTTGCAGGGGGGGGTGGTTGGTACCCTGATGAGCAATCTGGGGCTGGAATTGGCCCTGGCCGATTTGGGTATTCCATTCGTGCGAGCCAAGGTCGGCGATCGCTATGTGATCGCCGAACTGCTGGGGCGCGATTGGCAGCTGGGTGGTGAGGGTTCTGGCCATCTGGTGTGCTTCCAGCACACCACCACGGGGGATGCGATCATTGCCGCGTTGCAGGTGCTGATGGCGCTGAAGCGTCGTGGGCAGTGTCTCAGCGAGGCGCGCCAAGGCATGCAAAAATGCCCGCAGGTGCTGGTCAACGTGCGTTTTGCCGGTGGCATTGACCCCCTAGAACATGCCGCCGTGCAGGAGGCCAGTGCGCGGGTTACCGAGCTGATGGCGGGGCGTGGCCGGGTGTTGTTGCGTAAATCGGGTACCGAGCCGCTGGTGCGGGTCATGGTCGAGGGTGATGATGAGGGCCAGGTACGCGGCTATGCCGATGAATTGGCTAAAGTTGTTGCCGAAGTCTGTGCTTGATTCGGCTTGCTAGTCCAGGCGCTGTTGGGTAACATCTGCGCCCTCTTTGACCGACGAGGTAAAGCATGCGTCGCCCAATGGTTGCTGGTAACTGGAAAATGCACGGTACCCGCGCCAGCGTCGCAGAGCTGATCAACGGTCTAAATCAGCAAGCCCTGCCTGCTGATGTGGATGTGGTGGTTTTTCCCTCTTGTCTGCATCTCGGCCAGGTCGTTGATGGTCTGGCAGGTAAGGCGGTTGCGGTCGGTGCGCAGGATTGCGCGACGCAAGCGCAGCAAGGTGCCTTGACTGGTGAGGTGGCGGCGAGTCAGTTGCATGACGCGCGCTGCTCGCTGGTGTTGGTCGGCCACTCCGAGCGCAGGTCTTTGCTGGGTGAGGATGATGGGGTTGTAACGCGCAAGTTTGCCGCGGCGCAATCTTGCGGTTTGCTCCCGGTGCTCTGTGTCGGTGAGACCCTGGCTCAGCGCGAAGCGGGGCAGACGCTTGAAGTGGTTGCTGCACAGTTGTCTGCAGTGACTGATGCTTTGGGTGTTGAGGTATTTGCTGGTGCTGTCATCGCCTATGAGCCGGTTTGGGCTATAGGTACAGGTTTGACGGCGTCGCCTGAGCAGGCTCAGGAAGTGCATGCGGCGATTCGTGCGCAGTTGGCGGCGAAAAGCGCAGAGCTGGCTGGCAGGGTGAGAATTCTTTATGGTGGCAGCGTCAAGGCCGCCAGTGCAGCCGAGTTGTTCGGTATGCCGGATATCGATGGGGGGCTTGTGGGTGGAGCCTCTCTGAATGCGGATGAGTTCGGTGCGATCTGTCGCGCCGCAGGAAGCTAAAGAAATGCTGGAAACAGTTATCGTTGTTCTTCATCTGCTGGGCGCTATCGGTGTGGTTGCGCTGGTTCTGCTGCAGCAGGGTAAAGGTGCCGATGCGGGCGCGTCTTTTGGTTCGGGTGCTTCTGCCACTGTATTTGGCAGTCAAGGAAGTACTACCTTTTTGAGTCGCGTTACTGCTATACTTGCCACCGCTTTTTTCATGACTAGCTTGGGTTTAGCTTACGTAGCTAAAGATAAAGCTGAAGGTCTGGCTCAGGTTGGTTTGCCTGATCCGGCAGTCTTGGAAGTGCAACAGGCCGCTCCGGCTGTTGAAGATGTACCAGTTCTGGAAGCCACTAAGCCGGCTGTTGATGCGGCGGATGTACCTCAGGCCCCAGAGCAGAAGTAAGCAGTACGCAACAAACGATTTTGCCGAGGTGGTGGAATTGGTAGACACGCTACCTTGAGGTGGTAGTGGCCATAGGCTGTAGGGGTTCGAGTCCCCTCCTCGGTACCAATTTTCAAGAAGGCCCGCTACATGCGGGTCTTTTTGTTGCTGGAGCGTCGATTGACCCTGGTTGGGGTTAAGTCGTATAATCCGGCCCCAGCTTTGATGTGGGATTGAGCAGTAAGGTCGCTCCTCGGATGTAAATCCGATGATGGCTGGGTTAAACCAGCCCCCGCATTGAGTTGCAGAGGAGCCCCTTTTAAGGGGCTTTTTGCTAGCTGGGCGACAGCTTTGCCGGCCTTTAGAGGGCGGTTTGATGATGGGCGATTCGCCCATTTTTTATTTTTACAGCATGCGCGAGGGGTTCAGGTGTCGAGCAAGCTAGAACAGTTGCAGGCCTTGGTGGCCCCGGTAGTCGAGGCTCTTGGCTACCAATGTTGGGGTGTCGAGTTCCTGTCACAAGGGCGGCATTCTCTGCTGCGAATTTATATTGATAAGCAGCCTGACGGCGTGCTGATCGAAGACTGTGAAATTGTCAGTCGGCAGATCAGCGGTGTCCTCGATGTAGAGGATCCCATCACCTCGGAGTACACCCTCGAGGTGTCTTCCCCAGGCATGGATAGGCCGCTGTTCACACTTGAGCAGTTCGCCAGTCATGCCGGCGAGCAGGTGAAGATCAAGTTGCGTTCGCCTTTTGAAGGCCGGCGCAACTTCCAGGGTCTTCTGCGCGGCGTGGAAGAGCAGGATGTGGTGGTGCAGGTGGATGACCATGAATTTCTCTTGCCGATCGACATGATCGACAAGGCCAACATTATCCCCAGGTTTGATTGAGACGCGGATCCCGCGAGAGCTGCGCGGATTGCGCAAGTAGCGCAAATGGGCGCAAGTAGCGCGGATTACGCAGATCCAATGGATTGCGAAAGGCGAGGCGTACGATGAGCAAAGAAGTACTGCTGGTTGTTGAGTCGGTATCCAACGAAAAGGGCGTACCGGCTAGCGTGATTTTCGAAGCGCTGGAGCTGGCTTTGGCCACTGCTACCAAGAAGCGTTTTGAAGATGAAGTTGAGTTGCGTGTGGCGATCAATCGTCAGACCGGCAACTACGAAACATTCCGCTGCTGGACAGTGGTTGAAGAAGCTGACTTTGATGATCCTGCACACCAGGTCACCACTGACATGCCGCGTGCAGTCGAAGCCAATGCAAAAGTGGGCGACGTGCTGGAAGAGAAGATCGAATCCATCGAATTCGGTCGTATTGCCGCGCAAACTGCCAAGCAAGTGATTGTGCAGAAAGTCCGCGAAGCTGAGCGTGCTCAGGTGGTCGAGGCTTATCGCGAGCGCCTGGGTGAAATCATCTCCGGCACCGTGAAGAAAGTTACCCGTGACAGCGTGATCGTTGATCTGGGTAACAACGCAGAAGCCATGTTGGCCCGCGAAGACATCATCTCCCGCGAAACCTTCCGTGTCGGTGTGCGCCTGCGTGCCCTGCTCAAGGAAATTCGCACCGAGAACCGTGGCCCGCAGCTGATCCTGTCGCGTACCGCGCCGGAAATGCTGATCGAGCTGTTCCGCATCGAAGTGCCGGAAATCGCCGAAGAGCTGATTGAAGTCATGGGTGCGTCCCGTGATCCGGGTTCGCGCGCCAAGCTGGCCGTGCGTTCCAAAGACAAGCGCATCGACCCGCAAGGTGCCTGTATCGGCATGCGCGGTTCGCGCGTGCAAGCGGTATCCGGCGAATTGGCTGGCGAGCGTGTAGACATCGTGCTGTGGGATGACAACCCCGCGCAGTTCGTGATCAACGCCATGTCGCCGGCCGAAGTTGCAGCCATCATCGTCGACGAAGATGCCCATGCCATGGACATCGCCGTTGGCGCAGACAACCTTGCTCAGGCCATTGGCCGTGGCGGTCAGAACGTGCGCTTGGCCAGTCAGTTGACTGGCTGGACGCTGAACGTGATGACCGAGGCGGACATCCAGGCCAAGCAGCAAGCGGAAACCGGCGACATCCTGCAGAACTTTATCGACGAGCTGGAAGTCGACGAAGAACTGGCCCAGGTGTTGGTCGAAGAGGGCTTTACCAGCCTCGAAGAAATTGCCTACGTACCGATGGAAGAAATGCTCAGCATCGACGGTTTTGACGAGGACATCGTCAACGAGCTTCGCGCTCGTGCCAAGGACCGCTTGCTGACCAAAGCCATCGCCAACGAGGAAAAGCTGGCAGATGCCCACCCAGCCGAAGACTTGCTCTCGCTTGAGGGGATGGATAAGGCGCTTGCGCATGAACTGGCAGTGCGCGGCGTTATTAACCGCGAAGACCTGGCCGAGCAGTCGATTGATGACCTGCTCGACATCGACGGTATCGACGCTGAGCGAGCCGGCAAGTTGATCATGGCCGCCCGAGCCCATTGGTTCGAGTAAGCAGTTGCGGCCTGAGGAGAGAAATGCATGACGCAAGTCACGGTGAAAGAACTGGCCCAAGTGGTCAATACGCCGGTTGAACGCCTGCTGCAGCAAATGCGTGAGGCGGGTTTGCCGCACAGCACTGCCGAGCAAGCGGTAACCGACAGTGAGAAGCAGGCCCTGTTGGCCCATCTCAAGAGCAGCCACGGCGACAAGGTGGAAGAACCGCGCAAGATTACCTTGCAGCGTAAAACCACCAGCACCCTGCGGGTTGCCGGTAGCAAGACCATCAGCGTCGAAGTGCGCAAGAAGAAGACCTTCGTCAAGCGCAGCGCTGAAGAAATCGAAGCTGAAAAGCAGCGTGAGCTGGCTGAGCAGCGCGCCGTAGCCGAAGCTGCGCGGGCAAAAGCGGAAGAAGAAGCCAAGCGCCGCGCTGCAGAAGAAGCGCAGCGCCCGGTGACTGCGCCTGCTGCTGGTGAGGCGGTCGTTGAAGCAGCCCCGGCTGTAGCGGTTGAGCTGCCAGTAGTGGCTGCTCCTGCGGCAGACGAGCGCAAGAAAGACGAGCCGCGCCGCCCGGACAAGGCGCGCAATGATGATGCCGATCGTCGTGGTGGCGAGCGCAAGACCACCCAGCATCGTCCGACCGTCAAGGAAAAGGCTCCGGCTCCGCGAGTTGCCCCGCGCACCATCGACGAAGAAAGCGACAGCTTCCGTCGTGGCGGTCGTGGCAAGGCCAAGCTGAAGAAGCGTAATGCTCACGGCTTCCAGAGCCCGACTGGCCCGATCGTGCGTGAAGTGAAGATCGGCGAAACCATCACTGTGGGCGATCTGGCTCAGCAGATGTCGGTCAAAGCCGCTGAAATCATCAAGTTCATGTTCAAGCTGGGCACCCCTGCGACCATCAACCAGGTACTGGATCAGGAAACTGCCCAGCTGGTTGCTGAGGAACTGGGCCACAAGGTCACCCTGGTCAGCGACAACGCCCTGGAAGAGCAGCTGGCTGAATCCCTGAAGTTCGAAGGTGAGGCGATTTCCCGTGCGCCGGTCGTTACCGTAATGGGTCACGTTGACCACGGTAAGACCTCGCTGCTCGACTATATCCGTCGCGCCAAGGTAGCCGCTGGCGAAGCCGGTGGTATCACCCAGCACATCGGTGCCTACCACGTAGAAACCGATCGCGGCATGGTGACCTTCCTCGACACTCCGGGTCACGCCGCGTTTACCGCGATGCGTGCCCGTGGTGCCAAGGCGACCGATATCGTGATCCTGGTGGTTGCAGCGGACGACGGCGTGATGCCGCAGACCATTGAAGCCGTTCAGCATGCCCAGGCCGCGGGTGTTCCGCTGGTCGTGGCAGTGAACAAGATCGACAAGCCGGGCGCCGACCTCGATCGCATCCGTAGCGAACTGTCGGTACACGGCGTGACCTCGGAAGAGTGGGGCGGTGATACGCCGTTCGTACCTGTGTCGGCGAAAGTCGGTACCGGTGTCGACGAACTGCTCGAAGCCGTGCTGCTGCAGGCCGAGATCCTCGAGCTGAAAGCCACTCCGTCGGCCCCGGGCCGTGGTGTGGTGGTTGAATCGCGCCTGGATAAAGGTCGTGGTCCGGTTGCTACCGTACTGGTTCAGGACGGTACCCTGCGCCAGGGCGATATGGTGCTGATCGGTTCCAACTATGGCCGTATCCGCGCCATGCTCGATGAGAACGGCAAGTCGATCAAAGAAGCCGGCCCGTCGATTCCGGTCGAGATTCTCGGCCTGGACGGCACCCCGGATGCTGGCGACGACATGAGCGTGCTGGCTGACGAGAAGAAAGCCCGCGAAGTCGCGTTGTTCCGCCAGGGCAAGTTCCGCGAAGTGAAGCTGGCCCGTGCTCACGCCGGCAAGCTGGAAAACATCTTCGAGAACATGGGCCAGGAAGAGAAGAAGACGCTCAACATCGTCCTCAAATCCGACGTCCGTGGTTCCCTGGAAGCGCTGCAAGGCTCGCTCGGCGGCCTGGGTAACGATGAAGTGCAGGTGCGTGTGGTCGGTGGCGGCGTCGGTGGTATCACCGAATCCGATGCCAACCTGGCGCTGGCCTCCAACGCTGTACTGTTCGGCTTCAACGTGCGTGCCGATGCCGGCGCGCGCAAGATCGTCGAACAGGAAGGTCTGGATATGCGTTACTACAACGTGATCTACGACATCATCGAAGACGTCAAGAAAGCCCTGACCGGCATGCTCGGCAGCGATGTTCGCGAGAACATCCTGGGTATCGCCGAAGTGCGTGACGTGTTCCGTTCGCCGAAGTTCGGTGCGATTGCCGGCTGTATGGTGGTCGAGGGTACGGTGTTCCGTAACCGTCCGATCCGCGTACTGCGCGACGACGTGGTGATCTTCGAGGGCGAGCTGGAATCCCTGCGTCGCTTCAAAGACGATGCCTCCGAAGTGCGTAACGGCATGGAGTGCGGTATCGGCGTGAAGAGCTACAACGACGTCAAGGTCGGCGACAAGATCGAAGTGTTCGAGAAGGTCCAGGTGGCTCGTAGCCTGTAAGCACGAGTCGCAATATGCAGCGCCCGGCCCCGCTTCTGCGCGGCCGGGCGTTTGCCGCTTTTAGGTCCGCTGCTTTTTCGAGCTGCGTGACGAGTGAAGGTAGTAGAAATGGCCAAAGAATTTAGCCGGGCCCAGCGCATCGGCGACCAGATACAGCGCGAACTGGCGCAGTTGATCCGCCTGGAAATCAAAGATCCGCGTCTTGGCGGCCTGGTGACCATCACCGCGGTGGAAGTCAGCCGCGACTCCAGCCATGCCAAGGTGTTCGTCACCATCATGGGTGGCGAGCCGGAAGAGGGCGTCGATCCCGTGGTGCAGAGCATCAAGGTGCTCAACGACGCCAGCGGTTTCCTGCGCATGCAGTTGGGCCGCGCGATGAAGCTGCGCAGCGTGCCGAACCTGCGTTTTCATTACGATGAGAGCGTGATTCGCGGTGCGCAGCTGTCGGCGCTGATCGAGCGTGCAGTCAGCGAAGATCGTCAGCATGGCGATGATGAACCCGAGGCCAAGGAGTAAGCGCGTGGCCCAGGTCAAACGTATTCGTCGTGCCGTCGACGGCATCATCCTGCTGGATAAACCCAAGGGCTTCAGCTCCAACGCCGCGCTGCAGAAGGTGCGTTGGCTGCTCAATGCCGAGAAGGCCGGGCACACCGGCAGCCTCGACCCGTTGGCCACCGGCGTGCTGCCGCTGTGCTTCGGCGAGGCGACCAAGTTCTCCCAGTACCTGCTGGATGCCGACAAGGGTTACGAAACTCTGATGCAACTGGGCGTCACTACCACCACCGCCGATGCTGAAGGCGAAGTGCTGGAGCGTCGTCCGGTGACCGTTGGTCGCGCCGATATCGAAGCGGTTCTCCCCGGTTTTCGTGGTGAAATCAGCCAGATACCACCGATGTACTCGGCGCTCAAGCGCGACGGGCAGCCACTTTACAAGCTGGCCCGTGCCGGTGAAGTAGTGGAGCGCGAGCCGCGTTCTGTTACTATTGCGCGCCTGGAATTACTGGGCTGCGAGGCGGAGCAAGCGCGTCTGGCGGTCGATTGCAGCAAAGGCACCTATATCCGCACTTTGGTCGAAGACATCGGCCGGCAGCTGGGTTGTGGTGCACACGTTGCAGAGCTGCGCAGAACCAAAGCTGGTCCCTTCGATCTGAGCCGCACCGTAACGCTCGAAGAGCTGGAGCGGGTGCATGCAGAAGGTGGCAATGAAGCGGTTGACCAGTTCCTGCAACCGGTCGACAGCGGGCTGCAACATTGGCCGCTGCTGCAGTTCTCCGAGCACAGTTCGTTCTACTGGCTGCAAGGCCAGCCGGTACGCGCCCCGGAAGCACCGAAGTTCGGCATGGTGCGGGTGCAGGATCACAATGGCCGCTTTATCGGTATCGGTGAAGTGAGCGAAGACGGGCGCATTGCGCCGCGTCGATTGATTTCGACCAAGGCTTAGCCTCGGTCGCAACGCGGGCCCCAGGCCTGTGGCAGAGATTCGGTCGGCATGACCGTAGCGCAGGCAGGGGGTTTCGGCTCTGGTCTGCGTGTATCGAGGGTGGCTGTTAATAGGCGCGGTCATACCTCACTTAAAAACACGGGAAGCGATTCCCGGCCTATTGCGACTGTTTCGGCAGTTGCCTAACTGAGAGGATTGCCCACATGGCACTCAGCGTTGAAGAAAAAGCCCAGATCGTTAACGACTACAAGCAAGCTGAAGGCGACACCGGTAGCCCGGAAGTGCAAGTTGCACTGCTGTCCGCCAACATCAACAAGCTGCAAGGCCACTTCAAGGCCAACGGTAAAGACCACCACTCGCGTCGTGGCCTGATCCGTATGGTTAACCAGCGTCGTAAGCTGCTGGATTACCTGAAGGGTAAGGACACCACTCGTTACAGCGCCCTGATCGGTCGCCTGGGTCTGCGTCGCTAAGCAATGCTTACGCGTAGCTGACTGCCGAAGCTGGAAGTGGGGTTTGCCCCTGCTTCCAGCTTTTGCTTTTCTGCTTTAGCTGTTTTGGACGATAGCGGGTCCGATTCCCGTCGCCGCCCACAGATTCTGTAAGACCCGCGTGCTCAGATGCTGAGCAACGGTTGCAAGAAACGCTTTCCCCAAGGGCAACAAAGAGAAGGAAAACACCGTGAACCCGGTAATCAAAAAGTTCCAGTTCGGTCAATCGACCGTAACCCTCGAGACTGGCCGTATCGCCCGTCAAGCCTCCGGCGCAGTGCTGGTCACCGTTGATGACGACGTCAGCGTATTGGTGACCGTGGTCGGCGCCAAGACGGCTGATCCAAGCAAGGGCTTCTTCCCGCTGTCCGTGCACTACCAGGAAAAAACCTACGCAGCCGGCAAGATCCCTGGCGGCTTCTTCAAGCGTGAAGCGCGCCCAAGCGAAAAAGAAACCCTGACCTCGCGCCTGATCGACCGTCCGATCCGTCCGCTGTTCCCGGAAGGTTTCCAGAACGAAGTGCAGGTCATCTGCACCGTGGTTTCCACCAGCAAGAAGACCGATCCGGATATCGCTGCGATGATCGGTACCTCGGCAGCGCTGGCCATCTCTGGCATTCCGTTCAACGGCCCGATCGGTGCCGCGCGCGTCGCCTTCCACCCGGAAACCGGCTACCTGCTGAACCCGACCTACGAGCAGCTCAAGGCCTCCAGCCTGGACATGGTCGTGGCCGGCACCAAAGACGCCGTGCTGATGGTTGAGTCGGAAGCCAAAGAGCTGACCGAAGACCAGATGCTGGGCGCCGTACTGTTCGCCCACGACGAATTCCAGGCCGTGATCCAGGCCGTTACCGAGCTGGCCGCCGAAGCCGCCAAGCCGACTTGGGACTGGCAGCCGAAAGCGGAAAACACCGCGCTGCTCAATGCCATTCGCAGCGAGTTCGGTGAAGCGATCTCCCAGGCCTACACCATCATCA
>DASUOY010000539.1:0-6064 GCA_036276395.1 Pseudomonas sp. | reverse complement strand
TGAAGTGGCCATCGGCACCTTCGAAGGCGCAGTCGACCCCAAGACCAAGTCGTTCCGCGAGTTTCCCGAGTACATCAAGGCGCATTTCGACCCGGCCAAGCACAAGAAGGTCGCCATGTTCTGCACCGGCGGCATTCGCTGCGAGAAGGCCTCCAGCTATATGCTCGGCGAGGGTTTCGCCGAGGTTTATCACCTCAAGGGCGGCATCCTCAAATACCTGGAGGAAGTACCCCAGGAGCAGACCAAGTGGCAGGGCGACTGCTTCGTCTTCGACAACCGCGTCACCGTGCGCCATGACCTCTCCGAGGGCGACTACGATCAGTGTCATGCCTGCCGCACGCCGGTATCGGTGGAGGATCGCCAGTCCGAGTTCTACACCCCGGGCGTCAGCTGCCCGCATTGCTGGGACTCGCTGCCGGAGAAGACCCGTGCCGGGGCCCGTGAGCGCCAGCGCCAGATCGAACTGGCCAAAGAGCGCAATCAGCCCCATCCACTGGGCTACAACCCCCGCCAAGCCCGCGAGGCCTAAGCATGCAAGCACGCCTGCTGTACGTGATGGACCCGATGTGTTCCTGGTGCTGGGGCTTTGCCCCGGTGCTGGAGTCCCTCGCCGAGCAGGCCGCAGCGGCCGGCGTCAGCCTGCAACTGGTGCTGGGTGGTTTGCGCCGTGATGGTGTGGCCATCGATGCCGCGGCGCGGGTGCGTTATCTGGGTTATTGGCAGGCGGTGAATGCCAGCACCGGGCAATTGTTCAACTTCAGCGAGGGGCTGCCCGAGGGGCTGGTCTACGACACCGAACCGGCCTGCCGCGCCCTGGTCACGGCGCGCAACCTGGCGCCTGAGCGGGTCTGGCCGCTGACTCAGTTGATCCAGCGCGCCTTCTACACCCAGGGCGTGGATGTCACTCGCGCCAGCGTGCTGGTGGAACTGGCCGAGCGCGCCGGGATCGCCCGCGCAGCCTTTGCCAAAGCCTTCGACAGCACCGAGCAGCGCGAGGCCACCGCGGCCGATTTCAGCTGGGTGCAGGACCTGGGCATAGCCGGTTTTCCCACCCTGCTGGCCGAGCGCAATGGCCAGCTGGCCTTGCTGACCAATGGCTATCAGCCCCATGCCACGCTGCAACCCTTGCTCGCGCGCTGGCTGGAACGAGCCGCCCATGGCTGATCGCCTGAGCTGGGCAGAAATCCGTCGGCTGGCCTTGCAGCACAAGAAAGCCCTGATCCTGGCCAATCTGGTCGCGGTATTGGCCACCCTGTGCAGCGTGCCGATTCCGCTGTTGCTGCCGCTCCTGGTCGACGAGGTACTGCTGCACGACGGCGATGCCGCGCTCAAGGTGATGGACAACTTCCTGCCGGGGCAATGGCAAACCGCCGCCGGCTATATCGGCCTGATGCTGGTGCTGACCTTGCTGCTGCGCAGCTCGGCGCTGATCTTCAACGTGCTGCAGGCCAAGCTGTTCGCCCGTTTGTCGAAGGATATCGTCTACCGCATCCGCATCCGCCTGATCGAGCGGCTCAAGCGCATTTCCCTGGGCGAATACGAAAGCCTGGGTGGCGGCACGGTCACCACTCATCTGGTCACCGACCTGGACACCCTGGACAAGTTCGTCGGTGAAACCCTCAGCCGCTTTCTGGTGGCCATGCTCTCGCTGGCGGGCACCTCGGCGATCCTGATCTGGATGCACTGGCAACTGGCGCTGCTGATCCTGCTGTTCAACCCGCCGGTGATCTATGCCACCGTGCTGCTGGGCAAGCGGGTCAAGCACCTGAAGAAGCTGGAAAACGACAGCACCTCGCGCTTTACCCAGGCGCTGACCGAGACCCTGGAAGCCATTCAGGAGATCCGCGCCGGCAACCGCCAGGGCTTCTTCCTCGGCCGCCTCGGCGGGCGCGCCAAGGAAGTGCGCGACTACGCCGTGGCCTCGCAGTGGAAGACCGACGCCTCCAACCGCGCCAGCGGCCTGTTATTCCAGTTCGGCATCGACGTGTTCCGCGCCGCCGCCATGCTTACCGTGCTGTTTTCCGACCTGTCGATCGGCCAGATGCTCGCGGTGTTCAGCTACCTGTGGTTTATGATCGGCCCGGTGGAGCAGCTGCTCAGCCTGCAATACGCCTTCTACGCCGCTGGTGGCGCTTTGAGCCGAATCAACGAGCTGCTGGCGCGCAAGGACGAGCCGCAGTACCCAGGACGGGTCGACCCGTTCAAGGGCCGCGACACAGTCGGCATCGAGGTCAGCGGCCTGACCTTCGCCTACAACGATGAGCCGGTGCTCAACCAGCTCAACCTGAGCATCGCGCCGGGGGAGAAGGTGGCCATAGTCGGCGCCAGCGGTGGCGGCAAAAGCACCCTGGTGCAGCTGCTGCTCGGCCTCTACACGCCCCAGGCCGGCACCATCCGTTTCGGCGGCAGCAGCCAGCAGGAGATCGGCCTGGAAACCGTGCGCGAGAACGTCGCGGTGGTGCTGCAGCATCCGGCGCTGTTCAACGACACGGTGCGCGCCAACCTGTGCATGGGCCGCGAGCGCGCTGACGAAGCCTGCTGGCGCGCCCTGGAGATTGCCCAGCTGGCCGATACCATCCGCGCCTTGCCCCAGGGGCTGGACAGCATTGTCGGCCGCAGCGGCGTGCGTCTCTCCGGCGGCCAGCGTCAGCGCCTGGCGATTGCCCGCATGGTGCTGGCCGAGCCCAAGGTGGTGATCCTTGATGAAGCCACCTCGGCCCTGGACGCCGCCACCGAATACGCCCTGCACCAGGCCTTGGGCCAGTTCCTGCGCGGGCGCACCACGCTGATCATCGCCCACCGCCTGAGCGCGGTAAAACAGGCCGACCGGGTGCTGGTGTTCGACGGCGGCAGCATCGCCGAAGATGGCGACCACCAGCAGCTGATCGCCGACGGCGGGCTCTATGCCAAGCTCTATGGGCATTTGCAGCATTAGCCCGATCTTGTTGGGCCGATCCGCGATGCTTAACGGCGCTCCTTGGAATGGCCATGCCCGAATACGGCGACGCTTGAGTCTGAGGCAGCCTGATTTGTAGGGTGCGCCGTGCGCACCAATACCCCTCAGCCTGCGCTTGTACCTCGGCTCTTAGAACGAGGCGAGTATCCGCCCCAGCACGGCCATGGCCTGCTCGCTCTGCGCATCCCAGGGGTGACCGTAATTGAGCCGCGCACAGTTGCCGAAGCGCCGCGTGGCGGAAAAGATCGGCCCCGGCGCCAGGCTGATGCCCTGGGCCAGGGCCAGTTGGAACAGCTGCAGCGCATCGACCCGTTCGGGAAACTCGAACCAGAGGAAATAGCCGCCGCTGGGCCGGGTGACCCGCGTGCCAGGCGGGAAGTGGCGGGCGGCCGAGGCCAGCATCGAGGCCTGTTGCGCCTCCAGGGCATGGCGCAGCTTGCGCAGGTGGCGATCAAAACCGCCGTGTTGCAGGTAATCGGCCAGGGCGGCCTGAGCCGGCACCGAGGGCGAGATGGTGGTCATCAGCTTGAGCCGGCTGATCTGCTCGGCATAGCGCCCGCCGGCCACCCAGCCGACCCGGTAACCGGGCGCCAGGCATTTGGAAAACGAGCCGCAGTGCATCACCAGGCCGTCACGGTCGAAGCTCTTCACCGGCTTGGGCGGCTGGCTGGCGAAGTACAGCTCGGCGTACACGTCATCCTCGATCAGCGGCACCTGATACTGGTGCAAAAGCTCATACAGCGCCTCTTTCTTGCTGTCACTCATGCTCGCGCCCAGGGGGTTCTGCAGGCTGCTCATAAACCAGCAGGCCTTGATCGGCAGATCGGCCAGGCGTTCGCTGAGTACCTCCAGGTCGATGCCGCCCCGCGGGTTGACCGGGATTTCCACCGCCTTGAGCTGCAAGCGTTCCAGCACCTGCAGGGTGGCGTAGAAGGCCGGCGCCTCGATGGCCACCAGATCGCCCGGCTGGGTCACGCACTGCAGGCACAGATTGAGCGCCTCCATGGCGCCGCTGGTGATCACCAGTTCCTCCAGCGCCAGCATCACGCCGCTGACCATATAGCGCAGGGCAATCTGCCGGCGCAGGTTGGGGTTGCCCTCGGTCATGTCGGCGATCACCGCATGGGCCGGCATATCGCGCAGGGCGTGGGCCATGGAGCGCGCCAGGCGTGGCAGGGGAAACAGCTGCGGGCTGGGGAAGGCCGAGCCGAAGGGCACGGTGTGCGGGTCTTTCAGCGAGGCGAGCACCGAGAACACCAGCTCGCTGACATCCACCTCGGTGGTCTGCATTGGCTGCTGGCTGGTCTCCGGCTCGGCCAGGGAGTGCCGTGCCAGTTCGCGCACGAAATAGCCGGAGCGGGCGCGGGCCTGGATCAGGCCGCGGTCTTCCAGCAGGTAATAGGCCTGGAACACGGTGGACGGGCTGACCCCATAGGTACGGCTGGCGTGGCGCACCGAGGGCACCTTTTCGCCGGGGGCGAGCATGCCGCTGCGGATCAGTTCGGCTATCTGGTCGGCGAATTTCTCGTAGCGTTTCATCGTGTCCGTAGGTGCGCTGAGCATTCCAACGCACTCTACGGGGAGTTGCTTTGCCATGCGACTGTCAGCGTCCGCGTGGGGCGATAAATACGCTTTGGCTGTGCGCGCGCTCATCCGCATCGGCCAGGTTGCTCAGCTCGAACCGCACCGGCCTGGTCGCGCCGCCAGCTTGCTCGACCAGCTGCACCACAGTCACCGGCACATCGAGGATTTCCCCGGGGCTTAGCTGCAACTGCGGCGGGGCGTCCAGGCGCAGGCCGGGGCTGTCGACCAGCCCCAGACCATAGCGCTGCGGCTGCTGGGTCTTGTTGATCACCTTGAGCTGGTAGGTGTTCTCGATCTGCCCCAGCTGGTTTTCGCGAAACATGTTGCGGTCCTTGGCTGAGTCGATGGACAGCATCGAGCGCGCACTCAAGGCCCAGGCGAAGGCGGCCAGCATCAACAGCAGGGCGATGCCATAGCCGATCAGTCGTGGCCGCAGCCAGTGGGTCTTGCCGCCTTGCAGTTCACGCTCGGAGTAGTAGCCGACCAGCCCTCGGGCGTAGCCCATCTTGTCCATGACCGAATCGCAGGCATCGATACAGGCACCGCAACTGATGCAGTCGATCTGCAGGCCATCGCGGATATCGATACCGGTCGGACATACCTGCACGCACATATAGCAGTCGATGCAATCGCCCAGGCCCTCGGCCTTGTGCTCGCTGTCCTTCTTGCGTGGGCCACGGCCTTCGCCGCGCTTGGCGTCGTAGGCCACCAGCAATGTGTCATCGTCGAACATCGCACTCTGAAAGCGCGAATAGGGGCACATATGTACGCAGACCTTCTCGCGCAGCCAGCCGGCGTTGAGGTAGGTGGCGGCCATAAAGAACAGCACCCACACCAAGGTTCCACCATCCAGTTGCAGGCGCAGCAGGTCGCTGGCCAGCGGGCGGATCGGCGTGAAGTAACCGATAAAGGTCAGCGCCGTAAGCAGGCTGACCGCCAGCCAGATCCCGTGCTTGGCACTGCGCCGCGCCAGCTTGTTCAGCGACCAGGGCGCGGCATCCAGCTTGATGCGCTGATGGCGCTCGCCCTCGGTGACCTTCTCGGCCCACATAAACACCCAGGTCCACACACTCTGCGGGCAGGTGTAGCCGCACCAGACGCGCCCGGCCACCACGGTGATGGTGAACAGGCCAAAGGCGGCAATGATCAGCAGCGCCGAGAGCAGGGTGAAATCCTGCGGCCAGAAGGTTGCACCAAAGATGTAATAGCGATGCTCGGCCAGGTTCCACAGCACCGCCTGGCGCCCGTCCCAGTCCAGCCAGGCGGTGCCGAAGAAGAGCAGAAACAGCAGGCCTGCGCCATACAGGCGCAGATTGCGAAAACGCCCGCTAAAACTGCGGGTATGAATCGGCCCGCCAGCCTGAGACGGCGTCAGGCGGATGGGCTGGCGCGGGTCGATGGTCTCGATGATCTGTGCGGGGATGCGTTCGCTCATGGCGGGCCTCGTCGGGCTTTATCAGGCGAGGCGAACTATGCGAGCGCGGCTGTTTCGATAACAGACTCAGGTTTGTTGATAAAAACCAT